>NZ_JBGBPT010000068.1:0-50517 GCF_041106355.1 Streptomyces sp. BF23-19
GCTGCCGGGGGCCGCGCCGGTGCCGCCGTCGGTCTCCGCGCCGCCCCGGGGCGCCGTGCCGCCTGACGCGGCCGCCCCGCCCGTGCGGGCCGTGCCGGCGGTGGAACCGCCTCCCCCGGTGGTGTTCTGCCCCTGCCCTGCGGGCGCCTCGTACCCGGCCGCCACGTACAGCTTGCGTACCGCCTCGACGGTGGCCGGTCCGTACGTGCCGTTCACCGCCGTCCCGTACAACGGCTGCAGCGCGCGCTGCAGTTGCTGCACGTCCGGCCCCTTGTCGCCCGCCTTCAGGTCCCGGTACGCGGGAAAGCGCCCGGGGAGCAGCAGGACCGGCCGTCCCGACACCTCCGCGACGACGGCCCCGGCCTTGAGGCTCTTGCCCGCGGCCGCGGGCAGGGCCGTCACGACCGCGCAGTCGGTGCCATGCGGCCGGCCGCCGGTGATGGTGGTGCGGGAGGCCGTCTCGACCTTCCCGGTCAGCTCCATCCTCTCGACGAGCTGCTGGTCGGACACCTTTCCCGTGATCTGGGAGGGCGGGGGCGCGGCGGCGTCGGCGGCACGCTGCTCCGGGGTTCTGGCCTGGGAGGCGATCCACCAGACGGAGCCGGAGCTGCCGAACAGCACGAGGACGACGGCGGCGACGACCAGGCCCCGCCTGGACCTGCGCCGCGTGTCCGTCGCCCGCCCGGCCGACGGCTGGGCCACCTGGGTCTCATCGGGGTCTTCGAGGCTCATGACAGTATTAGGACGTCTCTCGCAGTAGATCCTGGGCCTTGCCCTTGGCCTTCGTGATGAGTTCCAGCCACGCCGTGATCTCCGCCTCGTGCTTCACCAACGAGGCGGCCGAGGCCCGACTCTTGGCCTCCCGAGCCTTCGTGTTGAGACCGGCCTTCGTGCCGCACTCGGCATCGGTGGTGGCCTGCTTGATCTCCGCACGCTGCGCGTTGTCGAGCGCCGCGGTGTCACCGTCGGGGATATTCGCGTAATGCGCGAGCGCCGATTCCCGGGCCTTCTCCGGAGTCGCGATCTCCGGATATCCGCCGGACTTCATGCAGGAGGACCACTCCGAGAGCGCCTTCTGATATCCGTCGTCATCGGCGAGGATATTCGCGCCGTTCTGCTTGACGCTGTTGTAGACCGTCCAGTTGAGCCGGAGGTATTCCTTCACGTCCCCGTACACGGCCTTGAGGGTTTCACCGCGACAGCCTTTCGACGGCACCATGACCTTGCCGCCGCCGAAGTCGAACTCCACGCCGCCCTCGGGCTTGTCGACGTACCCGTCCATGGCCATGCTGTGGGCGCGCTTGACGTCCTCGGGCAGGGCGTCGAAATCGTCCAGGTTCTCCGGGGACTTCTGGTTGTCCGACCTGCGCGGGTCCGCCCCGTAGCCCACGGTGCGGGCGGTCTCGGCCGACGGGGAGAGGTCCTCGCCGCGCTTCTTGCCGCTGTCGGTGGCGGTGCCGCCCGCCGGGAAGACCTTGAAGCCCTTGTCGTTCATGCACTTGCGGATCAGCTTGGTCTCCGCCTCACGCTCCTGGTCCAGCGCCGCGTTGGCGCTGTCGAGCGCCGCCTGCGCCCTGCGGGCCGTCTCCATGTCCTGCGGGGCTTCCTCCGAGCAGGCCGATACGGCCGCGCCCAGCAGCACCGTCACCGCGATCGCCGTCATACCCCGGGTGCGCTTCTTCAATGTCGTGTCCTCTTGAAGGTGCGGCCGGGCCGCCCCCGCGACGCGGGGGCGGCCCGGCCTTCAGGCGGTGATCAGCAGCTGCTGCCGTCGTTCAGGGTGTTGCTCGCGCCGTCGTCGTTGGCGTCCCAGTAGTAGTTCACGGAACCACCGGGGACGAGGCAGATCTCCACGCCGAACGTCATCCAGCGTCCGCCGTACGTCTTGGACGACTGTCCGCGACGGTTCCACCAGGAGCTGTCGTTCTCGTAGACGGCCGGCATGTCGATGTCCCAGCGGGCGGACTCGTACTTCGTCCGGTACATCGAGTTTCCGGTGCTGTAGTTGCTGTCCTTGTAGATGCAGAAGTTGCCGTCGTAACACGTACGGTCCACGGCCGCTGCGGACGGTGCCGCGGCGATGACGCCGGCCACGGCCGCCATCGCGATGAATCCGGCCGAAATCCTCTTACTGAGCACTCGTGACTCCCCCTCGTCGGGTGGTGACTGATGCAGTGAGAGGGCAGGGCAGCCGAAGCCCTTCCCCCCGGTCGGCTGAGATCAGGCTAGGCCACGCCCACCGGAAACAAAAGGCCAATTGCCTTTACCCAAGGGGCCGTTGATGTTTGGAATTGATCATTCACCGACGGATACCCGATGCGCGAATCCACCATTCCGGCGCACCGTCACCCACTGCGGGAACCGGGGTCGACGCAGGTCAGCCCCACGGGCACCAGGAGGGGGCGGCGGAGCGTCGCCGTAGCCGCGCCGCCCGGATGCCCGCGGTCCGGATAAACCTCGAACACGCCCTGAAAATCGGCGCGTTCGTGACGTGCGCCACGCCCTGGAGGCCGAAACCCGTGGAGCCGCGGGGCGCGCCTTCGTAGGCTGGCCCGATGGAGACGCGCGTACGGCTGGAGCCCTGGTCCGCCGGGGACTTCTGGCTGCTGGAACGCAAGAACGAGCCGATCATGACCCAGTTCCTGGGCGGCCCCGAGCCGGCCGCGAAGCTCGTCGACCGGCAGCGGCGCTACGAGGCGATGAGCGCGCGGGAGCCGGCCGCCGGCCGGATGTTCCGCGTGGTGTGGACGCCCGCGGACCAGGGCCCCGGCCCCGGCGACGACGACTGCGGCGGGCACGGGCGCGGACGCGGGCGCGGGCGCGCCGAGAGCGTCGGATCCGTCGGCTTCTGGGAGCGGGAGTGGCGGGGCGAGCCGGTCTACGAGGCCGGCTGGGGCATCCTGCCCGAGTTCCAGGGCCACGGGCTGGCCGTGGCGGCGCTCACGGAGCTCCTGGCGTACGTCCGCGCCCATGGCTCCCGCGACAGCGTCCACGCCTTCCCCGGCACCGACCACCCGGCGTCCAACGCGGTGTGTCGGCGGGCCGGGTTCGAGTACCTGGGCGACGTCGACTTCGAGTACCCGCCCGGAGTGCCCCACCCGAGCTGCGACTGGCGCTACCGGGTGGAGCCCCCGCAGGACGGGCTCACACCGTCAGGATGACGCGGCCGCGGACCCCCGGCGTCTCCAGGTGGGCGTGGGCCTTGGCGACCTCCGCGAGCGGGAAGGTGTCGGCGACCCGGAGCGTCAGCGCGCCCACGTCGACCAGATCCACCAGCCGGGCCAGGTGCGCCCCGTCCGCCGCGACCTCCTGCTCCACGACCCGGACACCCCGCTCCGCGGCCGGGGCGTGGTTCGGGATCAGGCCCACGTAGACCCCGCCGTCGCGTACGGAGCCCAGCGCGACCTCGCCCAGCACCGCCGCGTCCAGGACCCCGTCGACGGGCCCGGCCGGAACCGTGCCGCGCGGGACGAACCCGGTCGCGCCCAGGGACCGTACGAACTCCTCGTCCTCGGCGCCCGCCAGCGCCGTCACCACCAGCCCGGCCCGCACGGCGAGCTGGACGGCCAGGGCGCCGACGACGCCCGCGGCTCCGGTGATCAGCACCGAGGAGCCGGGGGCGAGCTCCAGCAGGTCCACGGCGCGGGCGGCGGTGAGGCCGGCGAGCGGGAGCCCGGCCGCGGTCACCGCGTCCACGGTGGTCGGGGCGGACGCGACGGCGGAGGCGTCGAGCACCACGTACTGCGCGTGGGTGCCCAGCGGCTTCACCGGCCCGTAGTGCAGGCCCACGACCCGCTCGCCGGTGCGCCGGCCGGTCACGTCGGCGCCGATCTCGTCGATCTCCCCGGACACGTCCCAGCCGAGACCGAGGCGCTGCCCGGCGCCGCCGAAGATCCCGGCGCGGACCGCGCCGTCCACCGGGTTGAGCCCGGCGGCGGTGACCTTGACACGCAACTGGCCGGCCGCGGGGCGGGGCACCGGGACCTCGGCCAGTACGACCTGCTCCGGACCACCGAACTCGGTCACCACGGCCGCCGACATCGTCTGCTCGCTCATCTTCGTCTCTCCCGTTCGCCGATTCGCGCGTTCGCTCGTTCGTTCGCGCGTTCTCGATGAGCACTAACCTAGGGAGAGGTACTCTCTTTTCGTAAGTACGCACTCGAAGGTGCGTACCCGACCTGGAAGTGGGGCACCCATGGCCACCAGCACCGCCGCGGCCCGCCGCGAGGAAGCACGTTCCGCCTACGACGCCTTCCTCAAGGAATGCCCCACCGGCCAGCTCCTGGCCCGCATCAGCGACAAGTGGGTCGGCCTCATCGTCAGCGCCCTCGGCCAGGCCGAGAACCGCTCCCTGCGCTACAGCGACCTCGGCCGCAAGATCCCCGGCGCCAGCCAGAAGATGCTCACCCAGACCCTGCGCTCCCTCGAACGCGACGGCCTCGTCACCCGCGCCGTCACCCCCACCGTCCCCGTCCGCGTCGACTACCGGCTCACCGACCTCGGCAGCAGCCTCGGCTGCCTCCTGTCCTCCGTGAAGCTCTGGGCCGAGAACCACTTCGACGAGGTCAGCGCCCACCGCGACACCTACGACCGAGCCACCGCGGAGGCGTAATTCGGGCGCGCCCACCACCTCGGCAATGGCATGCTGAGCGGGTGAACGGACCCGGCATTCAGCTCACCCTCGCCCCCGAACTACGCCTCTTCGCCCCGCCCAGCCGGCGCGCCGACCGCGTACCGACCACCACCGACGGCGCCTCCAGCCTCGGCCACGTCGTCGAATCGGCCGGCGTCCCGCTCACCGAGGTCGGCCGCCTCCTCGTCGACGGCCACGAGGTACCCGTCTCCTACGTGCCCCAGGACGGCCAGAACGTCGAGGTGTTCGGCGTCGAACGACCCCAACAGGTCCCCGGCGCCCCCCTCCGCTTCCTCCTCGACGTCCACCTCGGCACCCTCGCCCGCCGCCTGCGCCTGCTCGGCGTCGACGCCGCCTACGAGAACGAGGACATCGGCGACCCCGCCCTCGCCACCCGCTCCGCCGCCGAGCGACGCGTCCTGCTCTCCCGCGACCGCGGCCTGCTGCGCCGCCGCGAACTGTTCGCCGGCGCGTACGTCTACAGCGACAACCCCGACGAGCAACTGCGCGACGTACTGGGCCGCTTCGCACCCACCCTCGCGCCCTGGACCCGCTGCACCGCCTGCAACGGCCCGCTCCACGAGGCCGACAAGGAGAGCGTCGGCGACCGCCTGGAAGACGGCACGCACCGCTCCTACGACGTGTTCGCGCAGTGCACCGAGTGCGAGCGCGTCTACTGGCGCGGCGCCCACCACGCCCGCCTGGAACGGATCGTCGACGAGGCCCTCGTGGAGTTCGGCACGGCCTAGAAGGCGGGCGCGCCCGGAAGACGGGCGCGCTGGACACCGGGCGCGCTGGACACCGGGCGCGCTAGAAGGCGTACGTGTCGCCCGTGTCCAGCGCCAGCACCACGTGCTCGTTGTTGGTGTGGTTCCGGTCGGTCGCACCGCCGTTCCACCACGTGTCGACCCGCACCGCCACCTCCGGGGCCGGCTCCCGCAGCTCCAGCAGCAACGCGACGTGCCGGCCCCGCCCGTGCAACGGCAGCGGACCCGTCTCGCACACCACCTCGCGCGAACCCGCCCGAGCGCAGCCCTCCGCCAGCCGCTGCCGGTCCGCGAGGTCGGCCGACAGCCGCACCCGCAGCGTCGCGTTCGGCAGCGCGGCGGGCCCGTCGTTCTCCGGCACCAGCCAGATCCGCAGCCGCGCCCCCGACAGGGCCACCCGGCCGTGGTAGGCCACATCGGCCTCCGGCCCGTCCGCCACCCACGCGCGGGCCGACGCCTGGGCCGACCCGGGGACACCCGCGCCGAGCGCCAGCAAACCCGCCACCACCACACTTCGTACGGCACCACGGCGCACCGACACCACCTCCTCGCGCGGAGGCTAGCCACCGGCGACCCCCACCGGTCGGACCATCACACGAACGAGGGCGCGCCCACCCCCATCTGCCCTGCGTACCTTTGAGCCATGCCGATCGCCCTCCTGGCCCGCTCCGCCGCCCTCTTCCTCCTCGCCGCGCTCCTGGAGATCGGCGGCGCCTGGCTCGTCTGGCAGGGCGTCCGCGCACACAAGGGCTGGGCCTGGATCGGCGCCGGAGTGATCGCCCTCGGCCTCTACGGCTTCGTCGCCACCCTCCAGCCCCAGGGCGACTTCGCCCGCGTCCTCGCCGCCTACGGCGGGGTCTTCGTCGCCGGATCCCTCGTCTGGGGCGTCGTCGCCGACGGCTACCGCCCCGACCGCTGGGACATCGCCGGAGCCCTGGTCTGCCTCGCCGGCATGGCCGTGATCATGTACGCCCCGCGCGGCCGCTGAGCCACGCCTATGCTGGCGGGTAATCGCCCGTACGAACGACCGAGGAGCCCGCACATGAGCACGGCCGCCACCCGAACCGCCGTAGTCACCGGCGCGAGCAGCGGCATCGGCGCGGCCACCGCCCGGCAGCTCGCCGCAGCCGGCTACCACGTCGTCCTCACCGCCCGCCGCAAGGACCGCATCGAGGCCCTCGCCGCCGAGCTCACCGAGGCCGGCCACCAGGCCACCGCCTACGCCCTCGACGTCACCGACCGCACCGCCGTCGACGCCTTCGCCGCCTCCCTCGACCGCTGCGACGTGCTCGTCAACAACGCGGGCGGCGCCATCGGAGCCGAGCCCGTCGCCACCGGCGACCCCGCCGACTGGCGCACGATGTACGAGGTCAACGTCATCGGCACGCTCCACGTCACCCAGGCCCTGCTCCCCGCCCTGACCGCCTCCGGCGACGGCACGGTCGTGGTCCTCTCCTCCACCGCCGGCCACTCCACCTACGAGGGCGGCGCCGGCTACGTCGCCGCCAAGAACGGCGCCCGCGTCCTCGCCGAGACCCTGCGCCTGGAGATCGTCGGCCAGCCGGTACGCGTCATCGAGATCGCCCCCGGCATGGTCAAGACCGAGGAATTCGCGAAGACCCGCTTCCGCGGCGACGCGGAGAAGGCGGAGAAGGTCTACGCGGGCGTCGCGGATCCCCTGTCCGCCGACGACGTGGCCGACACCATCACCTGGGCGGTGACCCGCCCCAGCCACGTCAACATCGACCTCCTGGTGGTCCGCCCCCGCGCCCAGGCCTCGAACACCAAGGTCCACCGCGAGCTCTAGTGCTGTGACCGGAAAGGTCCACCGGGTCACAGCACTAGAGAACTCCCGCCGCCTTCAGGTGCGGCATGAGGGCCGCCGGCTTCAGCCCGGCGGTCCTCGCCGCGTCCAGGGCCCGCCGGAGGTCCGCCGCCAGCGTCGGCGTGAAGTGCAGCAGCACGATGTCCCCGGCCTGCAGCCGCGGCGTCGGCGGGGTCTCGCCCCAGGTGGTGAAATCGTGTGTCCAGGTGATCAGCGCCTTCACCCCGCACGCCTTGGCCGCGAGCCGCACGTCGTCGTTCACCGCCCCGTAGGGCGGCCGCAGCAGCTTCGGCGTCCGCCCGAAGGTCTCCTGGAGCCGCTCCCCGGCCCCGCACACCTCGGCGTCCTTGCCGGCCGCGTCGAGCGTGGTGAGGTCGGGGTGGCTGACGGTGTGGTTCTCGACGCCGACGCGCCCCTCCTCGGTGAGCCGGGTGAAGTACCCGGTGTCGTACGAGACCGCCCCGGGCAACAGGAACAACGTGGCGGGCACCCGCTTCTCCGACAGGATCCGCGCCGCCTCCGGATCGTGGGTCCAACCGTCGTCGACGGTGATGAAGACGACCTTCTCCTGAGTCGGCACATGCGACACGACGGGCGGCAGCCCCACCTTCGCCTGGGCGGACCCGACGGCCCCGAGGCCGAGTGACAACGACGCGAGCGCGGCGATCAGCGCGCGGGATCTCCACATGCCGCACACCTTGGTCTAGACCAACTGGCCGGTCAACCCTCCTGCAGCAAAAGGGAGTTGGCACCCCACACTCCTGGGCCCGTACGGGTGAATGCGTACGAAATGTCGGCGGGCGCGACTACGATCCGAAAGCGTGAGCCGCGAGAAGGAGGAAGCTATGGCCGTGATACAGCACGAGACCACGATCGCGGAGGCCGCCGATCGACTCTCCAAGGAACTTCCCGGACACCGAGTGGAGATTCTCCAGGGGAGGCTCACCGTGACACCACCCGCGGACGGGTCACACGCACTGTCGCTCAGCTGGCTGATCGAGAAGTTCTACGACGCCGGCGCCCGGAACGCAGGGCTGAGATACGTCCAGGGGATCGGTCTCTGGCTGCCGACCGGCTCCGACGACTACGCGATTCCGGATTTCGCCCTCGTCGAGGCCGACTTCCGCGACCACAAGGTGCAGAAGAACTGCTACGCGGCCGACGTCTTCCGCCTGGTCGTCGAAGTGACCTCGTCGAACTGGTCCGACGACATCGGCGTCAAGGTCGACAGCTACGCGAAGGCCGACATTCCGGTGTACGTCATCGCCGACCGCCACCACGACGAGGCCGTCCTCTGCTGCGACCCCCGCAACGGCTCCTACCGCCTGCGCAGGACCTACAAGCGAGGCGAGTCCATCCCCCTACCCCCGTCCATCGGAGTCTCCGTCGAGCTCCCGGTGGACCTCCTCCTCGACGGCGACGAGGCCTGACCCCGGACGCGCGGGAGCCCGGACCGATCACCATCGGTCCGGGCTCCCGCGCTCCCCCGACATCCGCGCCCGGGCCTCAGCCCTTGACGCAGATGACCTGCTTGAGCTTGGCCACGACCTGCACCAGGTCGGTCTGCTGGTCGATGACCTGCTCGATGGACTTGTACGCGCCCGGGATCTCGTCCACGACGCCCGAGTCCTTACGGCACTCGACACCCTTGGTCTGCTCCGCCAGGTCGCGCGCCGAGAACCGCTTCTTCGCCGCCGTCCGGCTCATCTTCCGCCCCGCGCCGTGCGAGGCCGAGTTGAAGGACTTCTCGTTGCCGAGGCCCTTCACGATGTACGAGCCCGTGCCCATGGAGCCCGGGATGATCCCGTAGTCGCCGCTGCCGGCGCGGATCGCGCCCTTACGCGTGACCAGCAGGTCCATGCCGTCGTACCGCTCCTCCGCCACGTAGTTGTGGTGGCAGCTGATCTCCCGGTCGAAGGAGACCTTCGCCTTCCGGAACTCCTTGCGGATGACCTCCTTGAACAGGCTCATCATCGCGGCGCGGTTGTACTTCGCGTACTCCTGCGCCCAGAAGAGATCGTTGCGGTACGCCTCCATCTCGGGTGTCGCCGCGAGGAAGACCGCCAGGTCCCGGTCGACCAGGTTCTGGTTGTGATCGAGCCCCCGAGCCACGCCGATGTGGTGCGCGGCGAGCTCGTTGCCGATGCCGCGGGAGCCGGAGTGCAGCATCAACCAGACCGAACCTGACTCATCAAGACAGAACTCGATGAAATGATTGCCGCTTCCGAGCGTTCCGATCTGCTTCATGGCACGCTCGTGACGGAATTTGACCGAATCGGTGAGGTAGTCGAACCGGCTCCAGAGGCCCTCGTACCCCTCCACCGAGAACCCGTACAGGCGTGACGGGTCCACGGGCTCCTTGTGCAGGCCCGTCCCGACCGGAATGGCCCGCTCGATCTTCGACCGCAGACCCGACAGGTCCCCCGGCAGGTCGTTCGCCGTCAGGGACGTCTTCACCGCCGACATTCCGCAGCCGATGTCCACGCCCACCGCCGCCGGGCAGACCGCGTCCTTCATGGCGATCACCGAGCCGACGGTGGCTCCCTTGCCGTAGTGGACGTCCGGCATGACGGCCAGGCCCTTGATCCAGGGGAGGGTGGCGACGTTGTGCAACTGCTGCATCGCGCTGCCCTCGACCGACGCCGGGTCGGTCCACATCCGGATCGGGACCTTCGCCCCAGGTACCTCTACATACGACATACGGAATCAATCCCCCGAGAACCACAGAAAAGTCAGAATACGCAAAAGCCTCGCTCTTGATCCCAAATGCGACAGGAGACCGGCGCCGGCACCAGCGTGTGCGATAGACATTGTGTCCAGCCGCGCCCAAGTCGCGGCAACGTATTTTCCTGACCGTCGGGGGGCCCGCCGGTCGAAGGGAGCCAGTGGACGTGCAGCGCAAGGCGGTACGGCGGCGAGTCCTGCCAGGCATCGCGATGCTCACCGCGCTCGCGGCCGGGGCGGCCGGCCTGACCGGGTGCACCAGCGGGAGCGGCGACGGAAGCACCAGCGACTCGAAGGCCGGCGGCAGCTCCGCCGCGCCCGCCCAACCGGGGAAGTACCGCAGTCTGCCCGCGCCCTGCAAGGCCGGCGCCGACAGCAAGAAGCTCAAGGGCATGCTCCCGGCCGGCGACAGCCTCACTCCCGAGCAGCGCGACCGGATGTACGCCGGTGTCGCGGACGCCTCGTACGACGGCGACCGCCACGTCGGCTGCCGCTGGACCGGGCAGAGCCCCGAGGAGACGCGGCTGCTGTCGGTCGGCTTCGAGCGCGTGGTCTCCTACGACCGGACCGCGAGCAGCGACGACGACAAGGCCAAGCAGGTCTACGTACGCCGGCTCACCGACGCGAAGCTGCCCTTCCCCGGCCCGACCGCGAGTCCCACCCCGGCCGCTCCCACCCCCGCCGCCCCGACCCCGGCGGCACCGAGCCCGAGCGTGCCCGCGGCCCCCGGGGCTCCGGTGTCCCCCTCCGCGAGCCCGTCGGCCCCCGTCGAGCTCGGATCCCGCGTCCTGGAGGACCTCGGCGACGACGCGTTCCTGGAGGACAAGCTCAGCCCCGCCGGGGCCAGCGCCGCGCAGTCCCGCACCGTGCGCATTGTGTTCCGTACCTCGAACGTCATCGTCACCATCGAGTACAGCGTGCAGCCCGCGCTGCCCGGAACGGTCCCGCCGAGCACCGAAACCCAGGACAAAGCACGGCAGTTGGCGCAGGCTCTGGCCGAGCGTCTCAGCGAGTGAGCGGTGCGCGCCGCGGTCTCGCGTGACGGCGCGCACAGCAGGCGGGCATCCGATCGGGCTACCGTTGCCCGGGTCCCGCGTCCGAAGAACAACCGACAAACGTACTGAAGGAACCATGCACCGATCAGCCTCGCGCCTCACCCGCGTTCTCGCCTGCGCAGCCGTCCCGGTGATCCTCACCGTCGCAGGGTGTTCGTCCGACTCGGGCAAGGAGTCGGGCTCGAACGGCGAGAAGAAGTCCGGTTCGTCCTCGTCGGCCAAGCCGAACCCGAAGTCCTCCAAAACCCTGGAGAAGCCGGCCTTCTCGGCGCTCCCGGACCCGTGCAAGGCGCTCGCGACGGCGACGATAGACACGCTCGTCCCGGAGGCGAAGGACAAGGCCGGGGCGGCGCCCAAGTCGAACGACCTGGCCACTCGTGCCAGCTGCGCCTGGAACGGTCTGGACGAGGACGGTCTGAAGGGTTCGCAGTACCGCTGGCTGTCGCTCTCCTACTTCCGCTACGACTCCCAGGCCACCCTCGGCGACGCCAGCAAGCGTGCCGAGGAGCAGTACAACAAGGAGGTCGAGGCGGCGAAGACCGCCGAGGGCGCGCAGGGCCCGAAGGCGGAGGCCGTCGGCGAGGTCGGCGACCAGGCGACGTCGGTGATCTACGCGGTGAAGAAGGACAACAACGACCACTACAACACGACGGTCGTGGCGCGCACCCAGAACGTGGTGATCACGCTCGACTACAACGGTGCGGGTCTGGAGGGCGCCTCCGCGCCGGACCACGCGAAGCTGCTGCAGGACGCGATCTCGGCCGCCAAGGAGGCTGTGACCTCGGTGGGCGCGGCGAACAAGGCGCCGGCGGAGCAGCCGCAGTCCCCGCAGCCCCAGTAGGAACGGTCGCGGGGCGGGGCCGCCTTGGGCGTTGACATCGGGTCACCCGTACGCTGTGCCTGCTGCAGCTCGGTAAAGGCACGGTAAGTGTCCCGTACCCAGCACCAGCACTCTGCGCTCGGTATGTGCTCGACAAGGGGAGGGGATCGCGGGTGGCCGCGATGCAACTGACTCGTACGCACCGGATACTCATAGGCGTGGTGGTCGCGGGAGCCGTGGTCATCGCGGGGATCGGTTTCGCGGGCTCGTACTCCGCGGTGCGTGCCCTCGCCCTGCAGAAGGGGTTCGGCAGCTTCTCGCTGGTGTTCCCGATCGGTATCGACGCGGGCATCTGTGTGCTGCTCGCGCTGGACCTGCTGCTGACGTGGCTCCGGATCCCCTTCCCCCTGCTGCGCCAGACGGCGTGGTTGCTGACGGCGGCCACGATCGCGTTCAACGGTGCGGCCTCCTGGCCGGATCCGCTGGGTGTCGGGATGCACGCCGTGATCCCGATGCTGTTCGTGGTGACGGTGGAGGCCGCCCGGCACGCCGTGGGTCGGATCGCGGACATCACCGCGGACCGGCACATGGAGGGTGTGCGCATCACCCGGTGGCTGCTGTCGCCGATACCGACCTTCAAGTTGTGGCGCCGGATGAAGCTGTGGGAGCTGCGCTCCTACGAGCAGGCGGTCGGTATGGAGCAGGACCGGCTGATCTACCAGGCCCGGCTGCAGGCACGGTACGGGCGCGCGTGGCGGCGGAAGGCTCCGGTGGAGGCGCTGATGCCGCTGAAGCTGGCGAAGATCGGTGTGCCGCTCGCGGAGACGACCGCGGAGGCGCTGGCGGCGACGGGCATCGAGCCCGCGGTGCTGCCGCCGGTCGACCAGCAGGGTCAGCAGCAGCTCCAGCAGGCCCCGGCGCTGGCGGCAGCCGCGCCCGGGCCGGGGCAGCAGGGCGAGCTCGCGCAGCAGGGTCAGCTCGCGCAGCAGGCCGCCGCGCAGGCCCAGCAGCTGCAGCAGGTGCAGCAGAGCCAGCAGGTGCAGCAGACGCAGAACCCGGCCGGTGCCCCCGGTGCCGCCCAGCACGCCCCGCTGCCCTTCGCGGTGGACCCGACGGCCATGCCCGCGGCCCACAACAGCGCGTGGTTCGCCGCTCCGCTGGCGCCGCAGGCGGCGTACGAGGGCGGCTACAACCCCCAGTACGTGGAGGGTCTGGAGCCGACCCCGGTCCTGCCCCCGATGGGCCCGGACGAGGAGCGGCCCGCGCAGCAGGAACTGTCGATCCCGGCTCCGCGCCAGGAGGAGGCCCCGGAGGAGGGTCCCGAGACGCCGGACGAGGCCGAGTTCGCGGAGGTCGCGTACAAGGTGTTCTGCGCGCTGTCCGACGAGAAGCAGGACTACCCGTCGGCCGAGGCGCTCGACATACACCTGTCGGACGGGTACGGCGTGACGCACCCGCGCAGCGGTTCGCTGCTCCGCCGGATGATCCCGGCGTTCAAGCTGCGGTACAACAAGGACCGCGAGGCCGAACACATCGCCTGACGGCGACGGACGGACGGACATGCGGAGGGGCCCGCACCCCTCGAGGTGCGGGCCCTTCCGCATGTGCTGCGAGCCCGGGTGGGCTCAGACGGCGAGCAGCTTGCGCACGCGGTCGGCGCCCACCGCCAGCAGCAGCGTGGGCAGGCGCGGCCCGGTCTCCCGGGTCACGAGGAGCCGGTAGAGCAGCGCGAAGAAGGTGCGCTGCGCGACCTTGAGTTCCGGGGTCGGCTTGGCGTCGGGTTCGAGGCCGGCCATGACCTTCGGAACGCCGTAGACGAGGGTGGTCAGCCCGTCCAGGGACCAGTGCGAGTCCAGCCCGTCGAGCAGCAGCCGCAGCGATTCGCGGCCCTCGTCGTCCAGGGACGACAGCAGCTCGGTGTCGGCCTCCTCGCGTACGAGGGTCCGCTGGTCGGCCGGGACCTGGGTGGTGATCCAGTTCTCGGCGCGGTCCAGGCGCGGCCGTACCTCGTCGAGGGACGTGAGGGGCTGAGTCGGGTCGAGGTCGGTCAGGATGCGCAGGGTCTGCTCGTCGTGGCCGGCGGTGATGTCGGCGACGGAGGCGAGCGTCCGGTACGGGAGCGGGCGCGGGGTGCGCGGCAGCTCGGCGGCGGCGGTGCGCACGGCGCGGGTGTGCGCGGCCGCGTCGGCGGGCAGGACGGAGCCGTCGGCGACCTTGGCCTCCAGCTTGTCCCACTCGTCGTAGAGCCGCTGGATCTCCTGGTCGAAGGCGATCTTGAAGGACTGGTTGGGGCGGCGGCGGGCGTAGAGCCAGCGCAGCAGCTGCGGTTCCATGATCTTCAGCGCGTCGGCCGGGGTGGGGACCCCGCCCTTGCTGGAGGACATCTTGGCCATGCCGCTGATGCCGACGAACGCGTACATCGGTCCGATCGGCTGCTCGCCGCCGAAGATGTGCACGATCTGGCCGCCGACCTGGAAGGACGAGCCGGGCGAGGAGTGGTCGACGCCGGAGGGCTCGAAGATCACGCCCTCGTAGGCCCAGCGCATCGGCCAGTCGACCTTCCAGACCAGCTTGCCGCGGTTGAACTCGCTGAGCTTGACCGTCTCGGTGAACTCGTCCTCGGTGCAGACGTAGGTCATCTCGGTGGTCTCGTCGTCGTACGAGGTGACCTTGGTGAAGTCCTTGCCGCACCGGCCGCAGTACGGCTTGTACGGGAAGTACCCGCCCTCGCCGGTGCTGCCGTCGTCCTCGGCGGCGGCGCCGGAGCCCTCGGCGGCCTCCAGCTCGGCCTCGTCGACCTGCTTCTGCTGGGGCTTCTTGCCGCCCGGCTTCTGCTTGGTGCGGTACTGGTCGAGGACGGCGTCGATGTCGCCACGGTGCTTCATCGCGAACAGCACCTGCTCGCGGTAGACGCCGGTCGTGTACTGCTCGGTCTGGCTGATCGGGTCGTAGTCCACGCCCATCTCGGCCATGGCCTCGACGAAGGCGGCCTTGAAGTGCTCGGCCCAGTTCGGGTACGCGGATCCGGCCGGGGCGGGCACGGAGGTCAGCGGCTTGCCGATGTGCTGGGCGTGGGACTCCTCGGAGACGCCGGGAATGCCCTTGGGCACCTTGCGGTACCGGTCGTAGTCGTCCCAGGAGATGAGGTGGCGGACCTCGATGCCCCGGCGGCGGATCTCGTCCGCGACCAGGTGCGGGGTCATGACCTCACGGAGGTTGCCCAGGTGGATGGGGCCGGAGGGGGAGAGTCCGGACGCGACGACGACAGGTTTGCCGGGTGCTCGGCGCTCCGCCTCGGCGATGACCTCGTCCGCGAAACGGGAGACCCAGTCGGTCTCGGTGCTGCTCTGAGCCACGACACGTCCTTCTATCTCGAATGCTGGCTTCAGCCATTCTCCCAGACGGAAGGGGCCGCTTCGGGGTTGCCTGCCGGGCCGCACCGGGTCCGTCATTCGGCGCCGAGCGGGATCCGTCCGAGGCGCCGCACGGCGGCGAGGATCTGCGGCTGCGTGGCGTCGAGCGCCATGGGCATCAGCACGAGCGGGCTGCCGTACCGGCGGACGTACGTCGCGGCCCGGCGTTCGGGCCGGCTGAAGGGTGCCGCGCTGGGCACCACGGGCAGCTCCACCCCGGGCCGGGGTATCAGCACCACGGCGCCCTTCTTGCTGCGGACCTCGCTCAGGTCTCGCCACGGGATGGCGGGTCCACCACCGATGCCGACCCCGTGCGAGTCCAGCCGCACCAACACCCCCAGCGCCCGCTGCCGCGCCTGCACGACCAGCAGGAGCGGGAGGGCGACGGCCATGAGGGCGCACGTGACCGCGGCGAGCACGAAGCGGATGCCGCCGGACGCCGTGAAGAGGTTCGCGACGACGGGGAGCCCCAGCAGCAGCTGGCCGAACACCAACCCGCCGGACCCGATCGCGCGGATTTCCAGCGGTCCGACTTCAGGGAGATTCGCTGCTTCGCGCAGGGTGATCCGGTCCATGGCGTCACCGTAGCGGCGGGGAAATCCCGAAATCCGGCCGGTCCCTCCGTGGGATACTCGGGGCTTGTCGGAACAACCAAGTGCACCCACCGGCACAACCTCACAGGAACGGCAGCTCATGGCCTCGGTCCCTTCCCTCGCTTCTTCCGTCAATCAGCGCGTCGCGGACGCCCTTGCCTCCGCCCTGCCGGAGGCCGGTGGCGCGGACCCGCTGCTGCGACGAAGCGACCGGGCCGACTTCCAGGCCAACGGCATCCTGGCGCTCGCGAAGAAGGCGAAGGCCAACCCGCGCGAGCTGGCGGCGACCGTGGTCGAGGGCATCCCGACGGGTGACCTGATCCAGGAGATCGAGGTCTCGGGCCCCGGCTTCCTCAACATCACCATCACCGACCGGGCGATCATCCAGACGCTGGCCGCGCGGGCCGGCGACGACCGTCTGGGCGTCCCCCTCGCGGCGAACCCGGGCACCACGGTGATCGACTACGCGCAGCCGAACGTGGCCAAGGAGATGCACGTCGGGCACCTGCGCTCGGCCGTGATCGGCGCGGCGATGGTGGAGATCCTGGAGTTCACGGGCGAGAAGGTGGTCCGTCGCCACCACATCGGCGACTGGGGCACGCAGTTCGGCATGCTCATCCAGTACCTGCTGGAGCACCCGCACGAGCTGGACCACAAGTCGGACGAGGAGGTCTCCGGCGAGGAGGCCATGTCCAACCTGAACCGGCTCTACAAGGCCTCGCGCGCGCTCTTCGACTCGGACGAGGAGTTCAAGACGCGGGCCCGGGCCCGGGTGGTGGACCTCCAGGCGGGCGACCCGGAGACCCTCTCCCTGTGGCAGCGGTTCGTCGACGAGTCGAAGATCTACTTCTACTCGGTCTTCGACAAGCTGGACATGGACATCCAGGACCCCGACGTGGTCGGCGAGTCCGGCTACAACGACATGCTGGTGGAGACCTGCAAGCTGCTGGAGGACTCGGGCGTCGCCGTCCGCTCCAACGGCGCGCTGTGCGTGTTCTTCGACGAGTACAAGGGCCAGGACGGCAACCCGACCCCGCTGATCGTGCAGAAGTCGGACGGCGGCTTCGGCTACGCGGCGACCGACCTGTCGGCGATCCGTGACCGGGTGGGCAACCTGAACGCCTCGACGCTGCTCTACGTCGTGGACGCCCGCCAGTCGCTGCACTTCAAGATGGTCTTCGAGACGGCCCGCCGGGCCGGCTGGCTGAACGACGAGGTCAAGGCCGTCCAGCTGGCGTTCGGCACGGTGCTCGGCAAGGACGGCAAGCCGTTCAAGACCCGTGAGGGTGAGACCGTCCGGCTGGTGGACCTGCTGGACGAGGCCGTGGAGCGGGCGACGGCCGTCGTGCGCGAGAAGGACAAGGACCGCGGCCTGCTCACCGAGCAGGAGATCGTCGAGAACGGCCTCCAGGTCGGCATCGGTGCGGTCAAGTACGCGGACCTCTCCACCTCGGCGGCGCGCGACTACAAGTTCGACCTGGACCAGATGGTGTCGCTGACCGGTGACACGTCCGTGTACCTCCAGTACGCGTACGCCCGGATCCGGTCGATCCTGCGCAACGCGGGCGACCGTTCCCCGGTGGCCCAC
Source organism: Streptomyces sp. BF23-19 (assembly GCF_041106355.1). NCBI lineage: Bacteria > Bacillati > Actinomycetota > Actinomycetes > Kitasatosporales > Streptomycetaceae > Streptomyces > Streptomyces sp. BF23-19. The sequence continues at coordinate 17,419 of NZ_JBGBPT010000068.1, forward strand.
CCGGAGCTGGAGCTGGCTTCGGCCGAGCGGGCGCTGGGGCTGCACCTGGACGGGTTCGGCGCGCTGATCGAGGAGGCGGCCGCGGAACACGCCCCGCACAAGGTGGCCGCGTACCTGTACCAGCTGGCCTCGCTGTTCACGACGTTCTACACCGAGTGCCCCGTCGTGAAGCCGGAGCCCGAGCTCGTCGTCGGTGAGAACCGGCTGTTCCTGTGCGAGCTGACCGCCCGCACCCTGAACAAGGGCATGGCGCTCCTCGGCATCCGGACCCCCGAGAAGCTCTGACCTCGCTCGATCCGCACAACCCGCGCCAAATGTGTACGGCCCCGGCAGCTGCTGCTGGGGCCGTACGCATTTCGTGATCTCCACGGCCTCCACAATCCACCCACCCCCATTAATCTGATCGTGTTCAAAACTTAGTGGGGGGGGAACACATGAAGAGCTTCAAGCGTATGGCCGCCGTGGCCGCGGTGGCCGTCGCCGGTCCGACCATCCTGACCGCGACGCCCGCGATGGCCGCCGACCAGCCGGCCGTCGTCGTCCCGGACGTGGCACCGAAGGACGACGCCGCCGACGCGGGTACGCCGACCCCGGCCGTGCCGGACGTCCAGACCCCGGCGCCGGTCCCCGTGCCCGCCGTCCCCGCGCCCGCCGTCCCGGACGTCCAGGCGCCCGCGCCGCAGCCGGCGCCCGTCGCCGACAAGGCGGCGAAGGACGCCAAGAGCGACGAGGACGCGCAGGACGCCGAGTCCGACGGGATCCTCATGGGTCCCGACGTCACGGTGGCGGGCATCCCGAAGAACGGTTTCAAGGCCGACGACAGCTGGACCCCGCTGCAGGTGACGGTCGACAACGGCGGCCACGTCGCCGTTCCGAACTACACGCCCACCCTCTCCGTCGACGGGTACGGCGGCACGTTCAAGCCCTCCCAGGTCAAGGTCGAGTGGAAGACCGCCGGCGGAACCTGGCAGTCCGCCAAGCTGACCCAGGGCGAGGCGTTCGGCAGCAGCCTCCAGTACAGCTTCGGGACCGACCCGACCCTCGCCAAGGCCACTTCCTACACGGTCGACGTGCGGATCGCGTTCGCCGCGGGCACCACGGTGATGCCCTTCGATCTGGTCTCGGCCGGCTACAGCCGCGTCGGGAACCACGTCAATTACTCGCCCTCCGCCTGGTACAACGCCAAGATCGTCGGTGCGGTCGACGACCGTGAGAACCCGTTCGTCGAGGGCCCGGCGCTGACGGTGAACGGCGTGCCGGAGACCATCAAGGCCGGCGGTGACTGGACGAACCTCTCCGTCCGCGTGGACAACTCCGGGAAGGAAGCCCTGAAGGGCTTCGACGTCGGGCTGGTCCTGGCCCGTCCCGACTGGGTCAAGATGAAGCCCTCCCAGATCAAGGTCGAGGTCCTGAGCAAGGACAAGAACGGGAAGGCCGGCTGGCACGAGGCCGAGGTCTGGTCCGAGGAGGAGAGCGTCTTCTTCGGCATCGATCTCGCGGGCGGCCCGGTCGCGGCCGGCCAGAGCTTCGACGTCCAGTTCCGGATCCGCTTCGCCGCCGACGCGCCGCTCGGTGCCGTCAGCATCTTCTCCTGGGGCTCGTCCCAGGTCGGCCCGGACACCCCGACGCCGTGGGCGGACTCGCGTTCCAGGGCCCGCCTGACGACCATCGTCGCCGCCTCCACGAACACGGGCGGGAACGGCAACCAGCCGAACCCGAACGGTGGCGCCAAGCCGATCACCGACACGACTGGCACGACCGGCGCCACCGGTGGCGAGCTCGCCGCCACCGGCAGCGACCCGGCCACCACCTGGGCCCTCGGTGGCGCGGGCGTGGCCCTGGCCATGGGCGCCGCCCTGGTCGCGGGCACCGGTCGCCGCCGCCGCACCACCGCCTGAGGCACTATCCGCGTTCACCCGTACGGCCCGACCCGGGCCGTACGGGGCCGCGCGGCCCCGTGGACACGGGTGGCGGAGAGACCGTACATATTTCGCAATCCTGTAGCCCTCTGCAAGCTCCTCCCGCCTCACTAACCTTGGCGCCTCCCAAGGGGTTTGGGGTGGCTCCGGACATGTCCGGAGCCCGGGGAGGTAAAGAGCATGCAGTTCAAGCGCATGGCCGTCGTGGCAGCAGCCGCGGTGGCCGGCCAAACACTCCTGATGGCCGCGCCCGCGATGGCCGAGGAGCATCCGGCGGTGTCCGCGCCGGACGTGGTACCCGCGGACACCGCCGGGCCGTCGGACGAGGCGCAGGCACCGGCGAAGGAGAAGAACCAGAAGAACCAGGGGCAGAAGCAGGAGAAGGCCGAGGAAAAGGCCGAGCAGACGCCGGAGAAGAAGCCGGCGGAGAAGGCCGGGGGGCAGGCCGAGGAGAAGACACAGGCCGAGGACACCGGCGCGCAGCAGCCCGCCGTCCAGGCCGTGGCCGTACCTGCGGCGCCCGACGCACCCGCCGTCCCGGCCGCGCCCGAGGCAGGGGCCCGGACGCCGGCGCAGGCCGCTGCGCCCGAGGCCCTCGAAGCCGGTGAGGACACCGGGTCCGACCGGATCCTGATGGGGCCCGAGGTCACGGTCCAGGGCATCCCGGCGGCCGGGTTCAAGGCCGACGGCAGCTGGACCCCGCTCACCGTGACCGTCGACAACTCGGGCCATGTCGCCGTCGACGAGTACACCCCGATGTTGGGCGTCTCGCAGGCCGCCGGACAGTTCGGGCCGGCCCACATCAACGTCGAGTACAGCACCGCGGGCGGGCCGTGGACGGCCGCCGCACCGGTCCAGAGCGCGGCCCCCACGCTGGGCTACGCCCTCGGTAGCGCCGCCGCGATCCCCGCCGGGCAGATCCGGACCATCGACGTCCGGATCAGCTTCGCCGCGGACACCCCCGTCGTACCGTTCGACCTGACGGCGGACGGCCGCGGCCGGGTCGGGACCTCCACCGGCAGCTCCCCCACCTCCTCGTACGCGACCAGGATCACGGGCGCGCCCGGCGGTGACGAGGACCCCGTACGGGTCGAAGGTCCGGCCCTGACGGTGAGCGGGCTCCCGGAATCGGTGCGGGCGGGCGGTGACTGGACGGAACTCTCCGTCCGGGTGGACAACGCGGGGAAGGCCGAGCTGGCCGCCTTCGACCTGGGACTGGTCCTGGCCCGGCCCGACTTCGTCTCGATGCAGGTCTCGCAGATCACGGTCGAGGTCCTGCGGCCGGCCGCGGACGGACAGCCGGCGGCCTGGCAGTCCGTCGAGATCACCTCGGACGAGGACGGCTACTTCTTCGCGGGCGGCCTCGTGCGCGGCCCGATCGGCGCGGGCGCGGCGTTCGACGTCCCGGTCCGCGTCCGGTTCGCCGCCGACGCCCCGACCGGCTCGGTCTCCTTCTTCGCCTGGGGCACCTCCCAGGTCGACGCGGAGACACCCCCACCGTGGGCCGGCTCCCGCTCGACCCGCCGCCTGACCACCCTCCTGGAACCGGCCCCGACTTCGGGTGGGGAAACTCCGGGAGGGGAGACCCCGGGCGGTGGGACCCCCGGTGGGGAAACGCCGGGTGGCGGGACTCCGGGTGGCGGGACTCCGGGTGGGGAAACGCCCGGCGGCGGGACTCCCGGTGGTGAGACTCCCGGCGGCGGGACTCCGGGTGGGGAAACGCCCGGCGGTGGAACTCCCGGCGGCGGGACCCCGGGCGGGGAAACGCCCAGCGGGGGCACCCCCGGCGGCGAGACACCGGGCGGCGGAACCCCCGGCGGGGAAGCACCCGGCGGAGGCACCCCGGGTGGAGGCATTCCCGGAGGCGAGACTCCCGGCGGGGGCACTCCCGGAAACGGCACGCCCAGCGGGGAAACCCCGGGCGGCAGCGCCCCCGGCGGCGAGACACCCGGCAGCAACACCCCGGGCGGTGCACCCGGCGGCAACGTGCCGTTGCCGAACGGCGGCGCCACCACCACCCCGATCAGCACCGTCCCCCACAGCGGGAGCGCTTTGGCCGCCACCGGCGCCGACCCGGCCACCAGCTGGGCCCTGAACGGCGCGGGCGTGGCCCTCGCCATGGGCGCCGCCCTGGTCGCGGGCACCGGTCGCCGCCGCCGCACCAACTGACGCCCCACCCGGTTTCACCCGTACGGCCCGATTCGGGCCGTACGGGCCGGGTAGGGGACGGCCCGTCCTTCCCCCACGCACCATCGGAGGCCTCCGTGCCCGACATGAACGGCCCCTACAAGCCCGGCACTCCCTGCTGGATCGACCTGATGGTCCCCGACCAGCAGGCGGCCCTCGACTTCTACTGCGACCTGTTCGGCTGGCAGGGCGAGGTCGGCCCGGCCGAACAGGGCGGCTACTCCGTCTGCACCCTCAAGGGCCGGCCGGTCGCCGGCATCATGAAGGCGAGCAACCCGGACGGCACCGTCCCGGACCCGATGCCGCCGACCGTGTGGACCACGTACCTGTCCACCGATGCCATCGACCCCACCCTCAAGGCCGTCACCGACGCGCACGGCACGGTCATGATGGGCCCGATGGACGTCATGGACCTGGGCCGGATGGCTGTCGTTGCCGACCCGACCGGTGCCGTGTTCGGCCTCTGGCAGCCGGGCTCCTTCGACGGCGCCGGCATCGTCAACGAGCACGGCGCCCTCATCTGGAACGAGCTCAGCACCAGCGACGTCCCGGCCGCCGCAGCGTTCTACTCCGCCATCCTGCCGATCTCCACGGCCGCCTCCCACATGCCCGGCGCCGAGGGGTACACGGAGTTCAAGGCCTCCGGTCGCGTGGTGGGCGGAATGATGAACCTGGACAAGACGCCGCCCGGCACTCCCCCGAACTGGCTGCCGTACTTCCAGGTCGACAACGTGGACGACATCCAGGCCGCCGCCGTACGGGCCGGGGCCACCGTCCTCGCCCCCGCCTTCGACATGGTGGCGGGCCGCATGGCCATCCTGGCCGACCCGCAGGGCGGCCCCTTCGCGGTGATCACCTCGACGGTCACGGAGCAGCCCGCCTGATGTGACTGGGCCCACAGGAATGTTCCTCCTGTGGGCCTCCTCCTTCTCGGTGACGGTTCGTCCATCACGAAGGGGGCTCACATGGGGAACAAGCGCGCGGGGACGGCTGTGGCCGGACTGCTGGCGGCCGACGGACTGGTCCACCTGTACTGGGCCACCGGCGCGACCTGGCCCGCGCCCGACGAACGGAGCCTGTCCCTGGCCGTCCTCGGCCTGGACGCCTCCTTCGGCCCGGCCGCGGTGCTCCCCCTGGCCGCCGTACTGCTGACGGGAGCCACCGCCGTACTCGCCCACACCCGAGGCCGCGGCGGCCGGGCGACCCGCGCCGTGACGGGGGCGGTCGCGGCCGGGCTGGCCGTACGGGGTCTCGCGGGCCTGGGCTGGGCGGCCGGCCTCCTCGACAGCCCGCCGGACAGTGCCTTCTACGTACTCAACCTGGCGCTCTACACCCCGGTCTGCCTCGCGGCGGCCTGGGCGGCGGCCCAGGTGGCCGCGCAGCGGAACTCGCACCAGACGACCTTCCCGGGCGTCCGGGCCAGCACCCCCCAGTCGTCGGAGAGCGCGCCCACGAGGGCCAAGCCGTGACCGTGCGGCCGCTCGGTGATCCGGGAGAACCCGGGCCCGCCGTCGTGCACTTCGATGCGGACGGTCGCGTCCTCGAAGCCGTACATCCGCAGCAGGTACCCGCGACCGGGCGGGACGCCGTACCGCAGGGCGTTGGTCGCGAGCTCGCTCACGCAGAGCAACATGTCGTCCCGGCGGTCGGCCACCCCCCACGCCCGCAAGGTGTCACGTGTGAACTGGCGCGCAGCTGCGACGGTTCGGGGCGAGCGCAGGTAGAGACGCTCGCGCATGAGCGCCGCCTGAATAGTTGGATTCACCCGGCGATCGTCGCGTTGCGTGACTAGCGTGTGGCTGAGCGCCGACCCGTACTCCTCGATGAGTACGGGTCCGCGCGGGGTATTCCGCTTGCGTGGGTGGGGAGTTCGCTGTCATGCCACCGAGGAAACGAGTACGGCCGAACGCGACGACCATGAAGATGGTCGGCGCGATGGTGGCCGCCGCCCGCATCGCCAAGAACCTGACCCAGAAGCAACTCGGAGAGCTGGTCCGGCTGGATGCGGAGACCATCGCGTCCATCGAGCAGGGCCGTCGGGCGTTGATGCCGAACGTCGCCGAGCTGATGGACCAAGTACTGGGGCTGCCCGGCATCCTCACGGTCGCGGCGCACAAGATGCCGCAGATCGACGTGATCCCGCCGTGGGCCGAGCCGCTAATCAACCTGGAGCAGAAGGCGGTCGCCCTGTCGTCGTACCAAAACCAGGTCGTTCCGGGCTTGCTCCAGACCCAGGCCTACGCGGAGGCGGTCTTCCGGAGCCGCGTCCCGCTGTACATCGACGGCGAGGTCGAGGATCAGACTGCGGCCCGACTCGGTCGTCAGGCCGCCCTGCGGCGGGAGCAGCCGATGATGGCCAGCTTCGTCATCTGGGAACCGGCCCTCACATGCCCTCTGGGTGGTCGAGCGGTACTCCACGAGCAGCTCCGCCACCTTCTGACCTGCTCCGAGCTGACGGGGGTGACCATCCAGGTCCTCCCACTGGACCGCACCCTGCATCCGGCCCTGGACGGCCCCTTTGTCCTGCTTGAGACCCCAAAGCACCAGCACGTTGCGTACCTCGAAACGCAACGTGGCAGCCTGGTCGTCTCCCACCTCGACGAGGTCAGCATCCTCTCGATGAAATATGCGATGCTGCGGACACAGGCCCTCAACCCCGAGGAAACCAGGGACCTGTTGAAACGGCTGCTAGGAGACCCATGAGCACCGAACTCGCGTGGTTCAAGTCCAGCTACAGCGCCAGCGAGGGCGGCGACTGCGTCGAGGTGGCCGCCTCCGCGAGCCAGGTGCACGTCCGGGACTCGAAGGTCCAGGACGGCCCCGTCCTGGACCTCGCGCCGGCGAGCTGGGCGGCGCTGACCGGCTGGCTTGCTCGATAGCCACGAGATGTGCGAATGGCAGGTGCCGTTTGATGTACCCGACAGAGCCGGCGGAAGCCTGGATCGATGATGCGCGCAACATACTGGTCGCACCGTCGACGTTGCGGGGCAGCGACCTGATCAGGGACTTCTTCGGGTCCACGATCACACCGGAGGACCTCTCTTCCGGTTCGCCCGACCTCGCGCGGAAGACCGTCTACCTGTGCGGCGACGTATCCGGGATCAGCCGCCACCAACTGGATTCGGCGGAACGGGTGTTCGTCATCCGGGAGCTGTCGCACGGTTACGACGGGGACGTCGACGCACCTTGGACCCTCGTCGGTGTCGGCCGGGTTCCCGTCCGGGTACACGGTGCCGGCGTGTATTACCGCCGCTTCTTCGATCTCGACGCCGATCACTTCGGACGGATCCGTGCGGAGCACGCCTTCCAGTCCCTGACGGAGTCCACCAAGCCCGGAACGGCCCATCGCAGCGGAATCTATCTGACGCCCGTCAAGCGGAACGGTGACGAGCTGCATTTCCGCCTGCTCCGGTGCTCCACGAATCTCTCGGGGCCGACCGAGGGATTTCGCGCGACCGACACCCGCATCGTCGAGGCTCTGAATCGCGAGGCGGCCACCGTCTTCCGGAACCAGGCACCGCTGAATCATGTCCTCGCGCAGATCTACCACAACACGCTTGCCACGGCCGAGCGCAAGCAGTCCAAGGCCAAGATATCGGCGCATGCCGACAAGACCAAGGACATGCCACTCAATGGCGTCATGGCCTTCTGCACCTTCTACGACGGGCTCGAAAAGCTGCAGCCCATGGCCGAAGACGCCTTCGACTACGGTGTGAAGCGTGCCAGCGGGCTGACCGAACTCCGCTTTCGCCTCAAGGAGCCGATCGAGGAACGCGACGGGACCGCACTCCCCCCGCAGTTCGACCTGACGCTCTACCCCGGCTCGGTGTTCTTCATGCCGCTGTCCACCAACCGCCTGTATACGCACGAAATCCGGCCCTCGACGTTGGGCGCCGATGCGCTCCCGACCCGCCTCGGGTACGTGGTGCGCTGTTCGAGCGCCGAAGCCGTTCACAAGGACGGCCGGACGTTCCTCAAATCGGCCGGGGATCTGGTGAAGCTGGGGCCGCCCACACCGGAGGGCATGGACGAGCTACGCAGGCTGTACGCCGAGGAGAACAGGACCTCGTCCTTCATCGACTACGGCGACGAATTCCTCTTCAGCATGAACACGGGAGACTATGTTGCCCCCCGCGTCTAGGATCTCGGACGAGATCATCTCGCACTCGTTCCCGGCCGAGCAGGATCTCTTCGCGGAGCTGTCCACGTCGGCTCGTCTGGAAGACGTGGGAAAGGGCCGACAAGGGGCCGCGCTCACCAAGATCGACGGGGCGCAGGGGGTGCCTCTCGTACGCACCACCACTCAGTACACCAGCCCGGCGCAGCGTTTCCGCGCGGTGCACGAAAGGCTGGCGCAACAGATTCAAGAAAATGCGGCGATCTCGATCGGCTTCAACAACGCTCTCATCGAGAGCTACACGAACGCGTACAGAACCATGGGCGGCCATTCCGACCAAGCCCTGGATCTGGCCGAAGAGTCCTTCATCGCCGTCTTCTCCTGCTACCGGAACCCCGAAGCGGGTCCACCGCGGAAGCTGATGTTCGAATCGAAGGGGTCCGGTGAGAGCGACACGTTCGAGATCCCTCTCACCCACAACAGTGTCGTCGCGTTCTCCGTCGACTCGAATCGGCGATTCAAACACAAGATCGTGCTGGACACGTCCGTCCCGACGGCGGACAACCAGTGGTTGGGCGTGACGTTTCGGACGTCGAAGACCCTCGTCCGGTTTCGCGACGGACACGCATACCTCCCGCAGGGCGCGCGCCTCACATCGGCCGACGACGAGCAGAGGCGCGAGTTCTACCGACTACGGCGCCGCGAGAACGATGAACCGGACTTCGTCTACCCCCCGCTGACGTACACCGTCAGCGAGAGTGATCTATTGCTGCCCCTCTGACGTCCAGGGCGATGACGGCCTCCGCCCTGCCGCCAGCGGGGCCAGCCCGTCCAGGATGCGGTCCAGGCCGAAGCGGAATTGGAAGTCCGGCTCGCCGGATCCGCTGAACGCATCCGAGTCCAGCAGCCGCGTCACCGCGGGGTGGCTGTCCGGTCCGGTCATGAGCCGCAGCGTGCGCACGTACTGGCCGAGCGCCTGCTCCGGGGCGACCCCGGACTTGATGATGGCGTCGATCATGTCCGCGGCCATGGTGGCCTCGTTCCGGACCAGGCCGCCGATCAGGATGATCGTGGAGAGCTTCTCGCTCTCCTTCAGGCCGGTGCCGGCCATGGACGCGAGGCCGCGGTCCATCCAGGCCAGCTGGTTCGGGGAGACGGGCGCGGCGGTGATCGGGATGCGCAGGATCCAGGAGTTGGCCATCAGGACGGCCCGCTGCGCGTACGCCCAGTTCGTGAGCAGCTCGCGCCAGCCCCACCCCTCCGCCTCCGGCGGCAGCGGCGGAGGGGTGCCGACGCCCGCGTCGGACATGAGGACGTACAGCTCCTCCTTGGCGGCGACGTACCGGTAGAGGGACATCGTCGAGACGCCCAGCTCCTTGGCCACGCGGCCCATGGAGACGGCGTCCACCCCCTCAGCAGCGGCCAGCGTCACGGCCGCCTCCACGATCTTCGGCAGCGTGAGCGTGGGACGCGGCCCCTTGCCGGGGCGCTCGCGCAGGCCCCAGGCCATTTCCAGGCTCGCCGGGAGCCCTGTCGCGCTGTCCTCGTCCGCCATGTCCGCCCACTCCTCGATTGACCCCCATCCTAGTTCTGTGTATTACTTACACAGAAGAGCGTAAGGCATACGCAGAAACGGGGAAGGGAGCAGCATCCCTCATGACCACGCACGCCTCCGGCAACCTCGGCATCCACGCCACCGGTCTGACCAAGTCCTACGGCGATCTCCGCGTCCTCGACGGCATCGACCTCGCCGTCCCGCGCGGTAGCGTCCTCGCCCTCCTCGGCCCCAACGGCGCGGGCAAGACCACCACCGTCCGGATCCTGGCCACCCTCACCGCCGCCGACTCCGGCACCGTTCGGATCGCCGGGCGCGACACCGTCACCGAACGCTCCCGGGTCCGCGAACTCATCGCCCTCACCGGACAGTTCGCTGCCGTGGACGAGCTCCAGACCGGCGCCGAGACCCTCCGCATGATGGGCCGCCTGGCCGGGCTCTCCCCGCGCGCCGCCCGTACCCGCGCCGACGAGCTCCTCACCCGATTCGGCCTCACCGAAGCGGCCGGACGCACCGCGAAGACGTACTCCGGCGGCATGCGCCGGCGCCTCGACCTCGCCGCGAGCCTGGTCTCCCGGCCGGAGGTGATCTTCCTCGACGAGCCGACCACCGGGCTGGACCCGCGCAGCCGCCAGGACCTGTGGGACCTCGTACGGGAACTGCGCGCCGACGGCACCACCGTGCTGCTCACCACCCAGTACCTGGAGGAGGCCGACCAACTCGCCGACCGCGTCGCCGTCCTCGCCGACGGCCGCATAGCCGCCGAGGGCACCCCGGCCGAGCTCAAGGCCCGCGTCGCCGGACACCGGCTCGACCTCACCCTCACCACCACCGCCGCCTACGAGGCCCTCGCCCCGCGCGCCGTCCACCTCGCCCCCGACGAGCTCACCCTCGGCCTGCCCACCGACGGCACCGCCGCCCACGTCCGGACCCTGCTCGACGAACTCGACCCGGACCGCACCGACATCGACCGCTTCACCCTGCGCAGCGCCACCCTCGACGACGTCTTTCTCACCCTGACGGGAGCCGACCGATGACCGCCACGCCCGTGCACGCCTTCGCCCTGGCCGGCCGCAGCCTGCGCATCAGCAGCCGTCGGCCCGACGCGCTGATCGCCGCCCTGATGCTGCCCGTCATGCTGATGCTGATCTTCGTCTACTTCTTCGGCGGGGCCATCGACACCGGCACCGCCTACGTGACCTACGTGGTGCCGGGCGCGATGCTGCTCTGCGCGGGCTTCGGCGCGGCCTCCACCGCCGTCAGCGTCACCGAGGACATGACGAACGGCGTCATCGACCGCTTCCGCTCCCTCGACATCGGGGGCATCCCCGTCCTCGCCGGGCACGTCGCGGCCTCGGTCGTGCGCAACCTGATCTCCACCACCCTGGTCCTCGCCGTCGCCCTCGCCATCGGCTTCCGGCCCCAGGCCGAACCGGCAGCCTTCCTCGCCGCCGCCGGGCTGCTGCTGGCGTACATCACGGCGATCTCCTGGCTGGCCGCCGCGCTCGGGCTGCTCGCCAGAACGCCGGAGGCGGCGGGCGGCTTCACCTTCCTGATGATGTTCCTGCCGTACCCGTCCAGCGCCTTCGTCCCCATCGAGACCATGCCCGGCTGGCTCCACGGCTTCGCCGACCACCAGCCGCTGACCCCGGTGATCGAATCCCTGCGCGCCCTGCTCCTGGCGCAGCCCGCCGGAAGCGCCCCCTGGGTGGCCCTGACCTGGTGCGCGGGCATCACGGCCGTGGCCATGGCCCTGGCGGCGATCCTGTTCCGCGGCAGAACCCGCTGACGGGCTCCGGTCGGAGCCCCTCAGCGGGCCTGTGAGCCTGCCGCTCAGCTGTTGAGCGGGTAGGAGTGGCGGCCCGTGGCCTCATCGATCTCGGCGTGGGCCTTCTGCAGCATCTGCGACGCGAGATCCATGAGCGCACGAGCGCCCGCGATCTCTTCCCCGACCCTCAACTGCTCCGGGTCGGAGGGATGACGCAAGGCATAGCCTCGCGCCTTGATCTCGGAGCCGTCCCCGAGCCTGACCAGGGCCGCCGCACTCGTGCGGTGGCCCTCCTCGGTGAATTCGAGCTCCACATGCCACCCGACGAGCGTGGCCATGGTGCATCACCTCCAGGGGGTCACCCGTCCTTCCAGGGTGCGCCCGGGGGCAGGCGAGCGCGAGCGGGGGCTCCGGGGCGGGTGGGCACGGATCGCTCCTCCCAGGGCTCAGCAGTCGAAGGTCCAGAACAGGCCGACCTCGGTGTCGGAGACGATGACCAGGCCGGCGTCCTCCCAGTAGAAGGTCATCGGGGTGTAGCCCCAGTGGGACGCCCCGAAGTCCAGCGTGCCGTTCCTGCCCGCGCCGACGGTGACATTGGTGTAGCACGTGAACGTCTCCCCGTAGCGGGCGAGGACGGTGCGGGCCATGTCCCGCAGCTCGTCGAAGCCCTCGGCGAACCGTTCGAGGTTCCGCAGCGTGCAGCCGCCGTCGGTGAGCGCGAGGAGGAGATTCTCGGCGCTCGCACGGTCGATCTCGTGCAACCGTTCCCCGATGTCGGCCGGGGTGAGCCGCTGCTGGGGATCGGCCTTGAAGGGCGGGCGAAAGGGAAAGGCGGGCGCTTCCGTCGTGCGCTCGCTCGCGGTGTCGTCGAGACCGGTCCAACCGCGCGGGTCGGGGACGGAACGTTCCATGACGGCGAGCACGTCAACCCGCCAGTCCTCGTGCTGCAGCGGACCGGTGGCACTGAACGTGAACGCGTCCTCGTAGAGGTGCCGTACCGCCGCTTCCCAGGACGTCTGGTCGATGGACATCTTCGAAGGGCCTTTCTCACCTCAGGGCATGGATGCCGTCCGCAGGTGGAGGGTGTGCTGGGTGAGTTCGCGCTCGGGCCGGCCACCTGCTGGTCGCGCAGGCGCTGCACCAACTTCTCGTCCGCCGCACCACATGCGTACCAACGCCCATGAGTTTCGCGGGTCATCGAGCGAGTCACCTGAGTACAGGCACTCATGTTCGGGCTTCTTCGACGGAGTTCACTGGATCCATGACTCCGGACACCGCCCGCCACCCCCGCGCCTACGTCGCGCCGCTCGTCGCCACGCTGCTGACGCTGCCGATGGCCGCCGTCACGTTCTTCTTCGTCGGGCTGTCCCCGATGGCCTGCGACTCCTGCGGGGACGCGGCGAGCGACCGGTTCGACGCCTCGTACGACGTCGCCTTCCCCGCCTTCGGGTTCGGCCTGCTGGTGGTTCTGGCCGTGCTGGTCGCCGCCTGGGCGCTGCCCTGGCAGCGGCGGTACGCCGCCGCCAGGGTGTGGCTCGCCGTCGTCGCTCCGGCCGCCGTCGTCCTCGACGCCATCGTCTTCAACGGCCTCGTCGACTGGCCGTAGCCGCCGCGGTGTCGGTCAGCGGGCCTCGCGCAGCCAGCCGGCGACCTCGGTCGCCCAGTAGGTGAGGATCGTGTCGGCGCCCGCCCGCTTGATGCCCAGCAGGGTCTCCAGGATGGCGCGGTCGCGCTCGATCCAGCCCTTCTCCGCCGCCGCCTCGATCATCGCGAACTCGCCGCTGATCTGGTACGCCGCCACCGGGACGTCCACCGCCTGCGCCACCCGGTAGAGGATGTCGAGGTAGGGACCGGCGGGCTTGACCATCACCATGTCCGCGCCCTCCTCCAGGTCGAGGGCGAGCTCCCGCAGCGACTCCCGGGCGTTCGCCGGGTCCTGCTGGTACGTCTTGCGGTCGCCCTGCAGCGAGGAGGCGACGGCCTCGCGGAAGGGACCGTAGAAGGCGGAGGTGTACTTCGCCGTGTAGGCGAGGATCGAGACGTCCTCGTGCCCGGTCTCGTCCAGCGCGTCACGGATGACGCCGACCTGACCGTCCATCATCCCGCTCGGCCCGACCACGTGGACGCCCGCGTCCGCCTGGACCTGCGCCATCTCGGCGTAGCGCTCCAGCGTCGCGTCGTTGTCGACGTGCCCGTGCTCGTCCAGCACGCCGCAGTGGCCGTGGTCGGTGTACTCGTCCAGGCAGAGGTCCGACATGATCACCAGGTCGTCCCCGACCTCGGCCTTCACGTCGCGGATCGCGACCTGCAGGATCCCGTCCGGTTCGGTGCCCGCCGTGCCCAGCGCGTCCTTGTTCTCGTCGGCCGGGACACCGAACAGCATGATCCCGGCGACCCCCGCCCGGGCCGCCTCGACGGCGGCCTTCCGCAGCGTGTCCCGGGTGTGCTGCACGACGCCCGGCATCGCGGAGATCGCCAGGGGCTCGCTGATGCCCTCCCGTACGAACGCCGGGAGGATCAGGTCCGAGGGGTGCAGCCGGTTCTCCGCGACCATCCGCCGCATCGCCGGGGTGGTGCGCAGCCGGCGGGGCCGCGAACCGGGGAAGGATCCGTACGCACTCATCTTCAGTCGCCTCTTCGAGCATCGACAGCAGTCCGGACAAGGGTAGAGCCCGGGCCCCCCGCTCCCGGGCTCCACCCGTCCGTCGACCGCCCCGCGGTCAGTGCGACAGCTCCACCGACAGGTACGGGGCCAGCGCCCGCAGGAAGTCCGGCGCGTCGAACATCGCGGCGGCCGAGGCCACGCCCGTCGTGCGGGTGCGTCCGGACAGGACGCGCTCGACGGCCTCCACCACCAGGGGCGCGGTGACCGCGTAGATGTCCCGGCCCTCGGCCGTGGCGCGGCGCTCGACCCCGCCCGCCCGCACCAGGACGTCGACGACGAAGGTCTGGTCCGAGCGGCCGAGGTCGTCGACGGCCTCCGGCGCCGGAGTGTCCGCCCCGGCCAGGTCCCGTGCGGCTTCGACCGCCATGTAGGTGCGCACCTCGGGTACGGCCACGTGGCTGGGCACGGTGACGACGTCGGCCATGGTGAACTCGGCGATCACCGTCCGTCGGCCGTGCGGCTCGGGGAAGACCCAGTCCTGCTCCCTCAGCTGGTCGTCGTGGTAGCGCAGGGCGCCGTCCGTGAACCGCACCCGCCGGCCCGCGCGGCGTTCGTGGGACACGGCGCCCGCTTCCCGGGTGCCCGCCGTGGGCCGCCAGCTGCTCAGCCCGTACGCGATGTGCACCTCGTCCGCCGCGGTCCACTCGCCCATGGCCGCGCCGACCAGCAGGTCGCCCAGGCCCCCGTAGAAGGCCATGGCCGGCACCACGGGCACCTCCGCCTCGCGGGCCGCTTCCGTGCGGTCGGCGAACATGGCCGCGTTCGCCTCGATCTCCGCCGCGACGTCGACGTACGGGATTCCGGCGCGCAGGGCCGCCTCGACGATCGGGCCGCCGGTCACGGCGAAGGGGCCGGCGGCGTTGACGACGGCCGCCGCTCCGGCGAGGGCCCGGTCCAGGGAGTCCGGGTCGTCCACGGTGGCCGGGCGGACCAGTACGTCCGCGCCGCGCTCGGCGGCCAGCGCCTCCAACCGGGCTTCGTCGCGGCCGGAGACGACGGTGGCGATACCGCGCCTGCGCAGCTCGGCGACGATGAAACGACCGGTGTGTCCCGTCGCCCCGTAGACCACCACCGCGCCAGCCGTACCGTTCGTACCCGCCGTGCCCACCGTGCTCATCGCTGTCCCCGTTCGCGTCGTTCGCGTCGTGCCCGTCGTCTTGATGAGCCCAGTCTCGGGGCGGACCGGGCCCGCACGTGAGGGTCCGGAACGACATCACCCGTACAGTTTCGGACATGCCCACCGTCGCCCTGGCTGCCGCCGGCCGCATGCTGCACTTCGAGCTGGCCGTGGCCCACGAGATCTTCGGCAATCCTCCGCTCGACGCCCCGCAGGGCTGGTACGACGTACTGCTCTGCGGCCCGGGCCCGGTGCGCGTCGGCCCGTTCACCGTCGAGCCCGACCACGACCTGGAGCGCCTGGTCCGGGCCGACACCGTGATCGTGCCCGCGTGCGCCGACGTGGACGAGCCGCCGCCGCCCGAGCTGGTCGACGCCGTGCGCGCCGCCCACGCGGCCGGCGCCCGGGTCGCCTCCCTGTGCACCGGGGCCTTCGTGCTCGGCGCCGCGGGCCTGCTGGACGGGCGGCGGGCCACCACCCACTGGGCGCACGCCGCGGAGCTGAGCGCACGCCATCCGCTGGCCGAGGTCGACCCGGACGTGCTCTACACGGACAACGGCAGTGTGCTCACGGCCGCGGGCAAGGCCGCCGCCGTGGACCTGTGCCTGCACCTGATCCACCTCGACCACGGCGCGGCCGTCGCCAACTCCATCGCCCGCCGTCTCGTCATGGCACCGCACCGGACCGGCGGCCAGGCCCAGTTCGTGGCCACCCCGGTGCAGGTCACGGGCGGCGACCACCAGCTCGCCGATCTCCTCGCCTGGGTCCAGCAGCGCCTGGACCGGCCGCTGACCGTCACCGACATGGCGCGCAGGGCCAGTACGAGCCCGCGCCACCTGGGACGGCAGTTCCGGGCGGTGACCGGCCGGACCCCGCTGCAATGGCTGCTGACCCAGCGGGTCCGCCGGGCGCAGGAGTTGCTGGAGGCCACCGACGAGACGATCGAGGCGGTCGCCGTGGCCACCGGCATGGGTACGGCCACCACCCTGCGGCGCCAGTTCAAGCGGGTCGTCGGCGTCCCGCCCGACACCTACCGGCGCGCGTTCCGCACCGCGAACCCCGCCTGACGGCCGGACCCCTCGCCGAGGACGAACGAAGGGGCCCGGGCGCGGCTTCCACCGCACCCGGGCCCCTCACCCGTTCCGTCGGCCGGAGTCCGGCCGGGCCTAAGGCGCTCACGTCGTACGACGCCGCCGCGCCCCCGGCCGTCGCTCGCTCGGCCGGAACACCGTCTCGCCGGCCTCCTTGGCCGCCTCGCGGCGCGCCGCACCGTACTCGGCGAGGGCCTCCGCCAGCTTCGACACCGACGGCTCCGGGGACAGCACGTCCACGCGCAGCCCGTGCTCCTCCGCCGTCTTGGCCGTCGCCGGCCCGATACAGGCGATGACGGTCACGTTGTGCGGCTTCCCGGCGATCCCGACCAGGTTGCGGACGGTCGACGAGGACGTGAAGAGAACGGCGTCGAAGCCGCCGCCCTTGATCGCCTCGCGGGTGTCCGCCGGCGGCGGCGACGCGCGCACCGTCCGGTAGGCGGTGACGTCGTCGACCTCCCACCCGAGCTCGATCAGCCCGGCGACCAGCGTCTCGGTCGCGATGTCGGCACGCGGCAGGAACACGCGGTCGATCGGGTCGAAGACCGGGTCGTACGGCGGCCAGTCCTCCAGCAGTCCGGCGGCGGACTGCTCACCGCTGGGCACCAGGTCCGGCTTCACGCCGAACTCCACGAGCGCGGCGGCGGTCTGCTCGCCCACCGCGGCGACCTTGATGCCCGCGAAGGCACGCGCGTCGAGCCCGTACTCCTCGAACTTCTCGCGGACGGCCTTCACGGCGTTGACCGAGGTGAAGGCGATCCACTCGTAGCGGCCCGTCACCAGGCCCTTCACCGCGCGCTCCATCTGCTGCGGGGTGCGCGGCGGCTCCACGGCGATGGTCGGCACCTCGTGGGGCACCGCGCCGTAGGAACGCAGCTGGTCGGAGAGCGAGGCGGCCTGCTCCTTGGTGCGCGGTACGAGGACCCGCCAGCCGAACAGCGGCTTCGACTCGAACCAGGACAGGTCCTCGCGCCGCGCGGCGGCGCTGTGCTCACCGACCACGGCTATGACGGGCCGGGCGCCCTCGGGCGACGGGAGCACCTTGCCCTGCTTGAACACCTGGGCGATGGTGCCGAGCGTCGCGCACCAGGTCCGCTGCCGCGTGGTGGTACCGGCGACGGTCACGGTCAGCGGGGTGTCGGGCTTGCGCCCGGCGCCCACCAGCTCGGCGGCTGCCGCCGAGACGGTCTCCAGCGTCGCGGACACGACGAGGATGCCGTCGCTGGCGCCCACCTCGCTCCAGCAGCGCGCCGAGGCGGTCCTCGCCTCGACGAACCGCACGTCCGCGCCCTGCTTGTCGCGCAGCGGGACACCGGCGTACGCGGGTACGCCCACCGCGGTCGCGACGCCGGGCACCACCTCGAAGGGGATACCGGCGGTAGCGCAGACGAGCATCTCCTCGGCGGCGTTGCCGTCGAGCCCGGGGTCGCCCGTGACGGCACGCACGACCCGCCTGCCGGAGCGCGCGGCCTCCATGACAAGATTGGCCGCGTCCCGGATCACCGGGACCCCGGCGGCTGCTGACACTTCATCAGCAATCGTCAGCTGCGGCGTGTCGACATTCGCCCGCGCATGAGTCCGTACGACCTCGAGCACCTCGGGCTCCGCGATCAGTACGTCCGCGGCGGCGAGCGCCTCGACGGCGCGCAGCGTCAGCAGACCCGGGTCGCCCGGGCCGGCACCGAGGAAGGTGACGCGTCCGTGGGCGGCGACGGCCGGATAGGCGGAGGTGGTCGGAATTGAGGGGTTCAAAGCGATCGCTCCCCCATCAGACCGGCCGCGCCCTTGGCCAGCATCTCGTCCGCGAGTTCGCGGCCGAGCGCCATGGCCTCGTCGTACGACTGGGGCACGGGACCGGTGGTGGACAGCTGCACCAGCGTCGTGCCGTCGAGGGTTCCGACGACGCCGCGCAGGCGCATTTCATTGACAATCTCCCCGTCCGCCAGCAGGTCGGCGAACGCGCCCACGGGTGCGCTGCAGCCGGCCTCCAGGGCGGCGAGCAGGGAACGCTCGGCGGTCACGGCGGCCCGGGTGTGCGGGTCGTCGAGTTGACCGAGCGCGGCGATGAGGTCCGTGTCGGACGCGAGGCACTCCACGGCCAGGGCGCCCTGGCCGGGGGCCGGCAGGACGCCGTCGACGGACAGCAGGTCGGTCGCTTCGGCGCCGCGCCCGATCCGGTTGAGACCGGCGGCGGCCAGGACGACGGCGTCGAGCTCTCCGTCGTGGACGAAGCCGATCCGGGTGTCGACGTTGCCGCGGATGGGCACCGTCTCGATCCGCTTGCCGAGCGACAGCGCCAGGTGGTTGAGCTGGGCGGTGCGCCGGGGCGAGCCGGTACCGATCCGGGCACCGTCGGGCAGCTGCTCGAAGGTCAGGCCGTCCCGGGCGACGAGCGCGTCCCGCGGGTCCTCGCGGCGCGGCATGGCCGCGATCACCAGGTCGTCGGGCTGCGCGGTCGGCAGGTCCTTCAGCGAGTGCACGGCGAAGTCGACCTCGCCGCGCAGCAGCGCGTCGCGCAGGGCGGTGACGAACACGCCCGTCCCGCCGATCTGCGAGAGGTGCTCGCGCGAGACGTCGCCGTAGGTCGTGATCTCCACGAGCTCGACGGCGCGGCCGGTGACGGCCCGTACCGCGTCGGCGACGTGCCCCGACTGGGACATGGCCAGCTTGCTCCGCCGCGTACCGAGCCGCAGCGGCTGGTCGGGACGTGTGTTCATGATGCCCGTCCTGGGTCGTCGTCGTTCATCGGATCGGCCGCGTCCGCCCGGCTGACGGAAGCAACCGTCTGAGGGTCGAGGTCGAAGAGTTCGCGCAGCGCTTCCGCGTACCCGGCGCCGCCGGGCTCGCTCGCGAGCTGCTTGACGCGCACGGTCGGCGCGTGGAGGAGCTTGTCCACGACGCGGCGCACGGTCTGGGTGACCTCGGCGCGCTGCCGTTCGTCGAGGTCGGGCACCCGTCCGTCGAGCCGCGCCACTTCCATGGCCACGACCTCGGCCGCCATGGCGCGCAGGGCGACGACGGTGGGCGTGATGTGGGCGGCTCGCTGGGCCGCCCCGAAGGCCGCCACTTCCTGGGCGACTATTCCGCGTACGGCGTCGACGTCGGCCGCCATCGGGGCGTCGGCGGACGCCTCCGCGAGCGACTCGATGTCCACGAGCCGGACGCCCGGAATCCGGTGCACGGCCGCGTCGATGTCCCTGGGCATGGCCAGGTCGAGCAGCGAGAGCCGGACGGTGGTCGCGTGGGGCTGCGTACGGGTGCTCCTGCGGGGCTGCCGCTGTGCGGCGGCCTCGCCCTGGTCGGCCCAGGTCCCGTGCAGTTCGAGGGAGTTGGCGTCGACCCCGGTCAGCGCGGCGCGCCCGTCCGGACCGACGGGACACCCGTCGGGCTCGACGGCCCCGGCGATGGTCCGCACGGCCCCGGCATCGGCGAGCCGCCTCCCGCCTTCGGCAGCGGCCGCGAGACGAGCCACGACATCGGCCAGTTCCAGCCCCGCCAGGGGGCCCCTCCCAGCGGTAGCTGGGGGAGTTCGAGGCGCGGGGGCCACATCCAGCCCCGCCGGCCTTTGAGGCGCGGGGTCTGGGGCGGCGCCCCAGGACACGGCGGCCAGCACGTCGTCGGCGGTCAGCACCAACCCCGTCGCACCGGTGCAGGACACCACGAGGTCGACTCGTGTCAGCTCGTCGGCGACGCGAGCCATCGGCACGGCCACGGCCGACACCCCGGTGCCCGAGGCAACCAGAATCTCCGCCAGCCGCTCCGCCCGATCGGCGGTCCGGTTCGCCACGACGATCTCGGCGACACCGACCCGCGCCAGCGTCGCCGCGGCCAGCGAGGACATCGACCCGGCGCCGATGACCAGCGCCCGCTTGCCCGCGGCCCACTCGACCACCGGCGTCCCCACGGCGAGCTGCTCCAGCCCGAAGGTCACCAGCGACTGACCGGCCCGGTCGATCCCGGTCTCGGAGTGCGCCCGCTTGCCGACGCGCAGCGCCTGCTGGAACAGGTCGTTGATCAGCCGACCGGCGGTGTGGAGCTCCTGCCCCAGCGCCAGCGCGTCCTTGATCTGGCCGAGGATCTGCCCCTCGCCGACGACCATCGAGTCCAGGCCGCACGCCACCGAGAACAGGTGGTGCACCGCCCGGTCCTCGTAGTGCACGTACAGGTAGGGGGTGAGCTCCTCCAGCGCGACACCGCTGTGCTGCGCGAGCAGCGTGGACAGCTCGGCGACGCCGGCGTGGAACTTGTCCACGTCCGCGTACAGCTCGATCCGGTTGCAGGTGGCCAGCACGGTCGCCTCGGTCGCCGGTTCGGCGGCGAGGGTGTCGTGCAGCAGCTTCACCTTGGCATCGGCGGACAGCGAGGCCCGCTCCAGCACGCTGACGGGTGCGCTGCGGTGGCTCAGCCCTACGACGAGCAGACTCATGCCGGCATCACCGCCGGTACGTCGCCCTCGGGCCCGCCCTTGCGCTGCTCGGCGGCGGTCCGCCCGGCCGGCGGCACCACGGCCGCGGCGGGTGCGGCGCCGCCCACGGAGGAGCTGCCGGCGGCAGCGGCGGCCGCTTCCTCACCGGCCTTGCGCTGCTCGTGGAAGGCGAGGATCTGGAGCTCGATGGAGAGGTCGACCTTGCGCACGTCCACGCCCTCGGGCACGGACAGCACCGTGGGCGCGAAGTTCAGGATGGAGGTGACGCCGGCCGCGATCAGCCGCTCGCTGACCTGCTGGGCCGCGCCCGCGGGGGTCGCGATCACGCCGATCGAGACGCCGTTCTCCTCGATGATCTTCTCCAGATCATCGGTGTGCTGCACGGACATGCCGGCGACCGGCTTGCCGGCCATCGCCGGGTCGGCGTCGATGAGGGCCGCGACCCGGAAGCCGCGCGCGGAGAAACCGCCGTAGTTGGCGAGGGCGGCGCCGAGGTTACCGATACCGACGATGACGACCGGCCAGTCCTGGGTCAGGCCGAGCTCGCGGGAGATCTGGTAGACGAGGTACTCGACGTCGTAGCCGACACCGCGGGTCCCGTAGGAACCCAGGTACGAGAAGTCCTTGCGCAGCTTCGCGGAGTTGACTCCGGCGGCGGCCGCGAGCTCCTCGGAGGACACCGTGGGCACCGATCGCTCGGAGAGCGCGGTGAGGGCACGCAAGTACAGCGGAAGCCGGGCGACAGTGGCCTCGGGAATACCTCGGCTGCGGGTCGCCGGTCGGTGAGTTCGGCCAGTTGCCACGATGCTCCTGCGGGATGAGCGGGGCTGCAGGCGGCCACTTGTCCCAGGACCGCCCCGTCGACAGCAGGCTATGCCTTTGTGAACGCGTGCACAAAGATTGTGTCCGGTTTGTCCGACCAAAGTGACCGGGGTCACGCGCTTCCGGCATGTAAAGCCGGAACCATCGGCACGCCGAACCCGTTCAAATCCCAAAGGGGGCAAAACCGTGCACACTCCTCACAGATACACCCCCGAGACCCCATAAATCGCCCATGATGGTAACCGGGGAGAGGGTCAGGCCCCCAACGCCCGCCGGAGCCGGTCGGGGTTCACCCTCCAGAAGGTGTGCTGCTCGCCGTCCACGAGCACGACCGGAATCTGCTCCCAGTGCAGTCGGTAGAGCTCCTCGTCCTGCGAGATGTCCTTCTTCTCCCATTGCGCACCCGTCTCGGCGCACACCTTGGCGACCACCTCCTCCGCCTCGTCGCACAGGTGGCACCCCGGCTTTCCGATGAGCGTCACCGTCCGCTCGCCGGGACGCTTCTTTTCCTTACGGCGCAACAAAGGGCTCATGCCACCCATTCTCCCGCGCCCTCGCGTAACAGCGGCGCCTCGCAGAGTTCACGCCTCCGCATCCCATCGGTTCGGGAACTCCCGAACACAGTGGCTATGCTCGCGTCATGGCCGCTCTCGGATGGCTCCCCCCTCGTCGGCGCTCCGCCACCGCACGCAGCGTGCTGGCGGGCGAGGCCTCGGCCGAGGCCGCCCGCAAAACCGCTCTGGCCGAGGCCCCACCGTTCACCGAACCAGAAACGGAACCGGAAGCCCTCGCCGAAGAGGGCCCGGACCAGGCCCCGGAAGAGCCCGTCTTCCCGGTCGCCGGCGACGATCTCGCCGCCGCCTTCTTCGACCTCGACAACACCGTCATGCAGGGCGCCGCGATCTTCCACTTCGGCCGCGGCCTCTACAAGCGCGAGTTCTTCCGCCGCCGCGAGCTCGCCCGCTTCGCCTGGCAGCAGGCCTGGTTCCGGCTCGCCGGGGTCGAGGACCCCGAGCACATGCAGGACGCCCGCGACAGCGCCCTGTCCATCGTCAAGGGCCACAAGGTCTCCGAGCTGATGGCGATCGGCGAGGAGATCTACGACGAGTACATGGCCGAGCGGATCTGGCCGGGCACCCGCGCCCTGGCCCAGGCCCACCTCGACGCCGGCCAGAAGGTGTGGCTGGTCACGGCCGCCCCCGTGGAGACGGCCACGATCATCGCCCGCCGCCTCGGCCTGACCGGCGCCCTGGGCACCGTCGCCGAGTCCGTCGACGGGATCTACACCGGCCGCCTGGTCGGCGAGCCGCTGCACGGCCCCGCGAAGGCGGAGGCGGTCCGCGCCCTGGCCGCCGCCGAGGGGCTGGACCTCGAACGCTGCGCCGCGTACAGCGATTCGCACAACGACATCCCGATGCTGTCGCTGGTCGGACATCCGTACGCGATCAATCCCGATACAAAACTGCGCAAGCATGCCCGCACCAACGACTGGCGACTGCGCGACTATCGGACCGGCCGCAAGGCCGTGAAGGTCGGCGTCCCGGCGGCCGCCGGCGTCGGCGCGATCGCGGGCGGCGCGGCCGCGGCCATCGCCCTGCACCGCCGCCGCAAGTAACAACACCAGGCCCGGGGGCCCACGCACCCCGGGCCCGCCCGGACCACGGCTCCGACCCGGTCATTCGCTCACCTCTACCCGCGCCCCCGGCGCGGCACTCGGGCATGCCCGACTCGGTCGCGGGACCCCATGGAAGCGTCCATTCCGCGTACCCAAGTGATCAAGAATCGATCACCAACTGCGACTGAATATGCCCTCGACACGCAACAGAAGTGTCGGAACCGGTGATTTGAGCAACTGGGTGTAGCGCCGCCTGTACGAAGCGTTATTCTCCTCAAACGCATGCCACCGGCCATCTGTCGCCACGACGGGTGAACGGTCCCGCACTGCACGTGATGGAAGCTCTGCCTCTGGGAGTCCCGTGTACCCACCTGTCGGGGTTGACGCCTCGGGCCTGGCTCAGCTGCGCGCAACGGTCCTCGACCACCTGCGCGGCTTCGTCCCCACCGCGTACGCCGTCCCCGCCTTCGCCGCCGCGGTCCCTGCCGGCTTCGGCCCGGCCGGTCCTTGCTATGCCCTGACCGACGGCGGCGCGACGGTGGGCAGACGAGGTCGCCCCGCCGGCGGCTCGAACGCCGCCGGCACCGGCACCCAGGCCACCACCCACCGCCGCCCCACCGCGGACAGCGACCAGGCCCGCATGATGGACCTGGTCGAACGCGCCCAGGCGGGCGAGGCCGAGGCCTTCGGCCGCCTCTACGACCAGTACAGCGACACGGTCTACCGGTACATCTACTACCGCGTCGGCGGTAAGGCGACCGCGGAGGACCTCACCAGCGAGACGTTCCTGCGCGCCCTGCGCCGGATCTCCACCTTCACCTGGCAGGGCCGCGACTTCGGCGCCTGGCTCGTGACGATCGCCCGCAACCTGGTGGCGGACCACTTCAAGTCCAGCCGGTTCCGGCTGGAGGTCACCACCGGCGAGATGCTCGACGCGAACGAGGTCGAGCGCAGCCCCGAGGACTCCGTCCTGGAGTCCCTCTCCAACGCGGCCCTGCTGGAGGCCGTGCGCAAGCTCAATCCGCAGCAGCAGGAGTGCGTGACCCTGCGCTTCCTGCAGGGCCTCTCGGTCGCCGAGACGGCCCGGGTGATGGGGAAGAACGAGGGCGCCATCAAGACGCTCCAGTACCGGGCGGTGCGCACTTTGGCCCGCCTGCTCCCCGAAGACGCCCGCTGACCCTCCGACACCAGACAACCTCACATTCGGTGACCCCTCGATGACGCTGTGGTCAGATCATCCTTCGTCCGTAACCCAAGTGCCGCGACGCTCGTTGTGCGGAATGCAGGCTCCCTGTGGACACGCTTTGCCCGAAGCCGCTCACTCGAAAGTGTGGATGTGCTCAAGGAAGGCAACCTTCCGGACACCTTGGGGAGTCGATCGTCATGACGAGAGGAGGTGCCGCCAGTGATCGCGAACGTGACCCCGCACCGGCGAGCGAACGCCTTCGCCCAGGCCCTGGAGGATCGGACCCCGTCCGACCTTCCAGATCCGGACTCGGCGGCCGAGCAGTCCGAGGCACCTGCCGAACCTGCCGACCACGACCGGCTGTTGGCCCTGGCGAGCGTGCTCGGCGAAAGAATGCCGCGCCCGGAGCTGGACCCCGAGGTCAAAGTGGTGCAACGAGCCCAGCTCATTGCCGCCATGGAGGCCATGGTGCTGGAGGAGAGGGCCGGGGGCGGTGCCGCCTCGGACCCTCAGGTGCCCGAACAGCGGACCGGCCGCGGCGCCCACCGGGCGACCTCGCTCCGGAAATTGCGGCCCCGCTCCCGCTGGTCCAAGGGCATCGCAGCGGGTGGCCTCACCGTGGGTGTGGCCGCCGGGGCCTTCAGCGGAGTGGCCGCTGCCAGCACCGACGCCCTACCCGGTGATCACCTCTACCCCGTGAAGCGGGGCATGGAGGACCTGAAGCTGGGGATGGCCGACGACGACGCGGACCGGGGCGAGCTCTATCTCGACCAGGCCTCGAACCGTCTGTCGGAAGCCCGTCGGCTGATGGAACGAGGCCGGCTCGGCGACCTGGACCACGAGTCCCTGGGCGCCATCCGCCGGGCCCTGGCGGGCGTGAAGCACGACGCGGAGGAAGGCCACCGCCTCCTCCAGGCCGCGTACGAACGGGACGGCTCGCTCGGCCCGATCCAGAAGCTGTCGTCGTTCTCCCGCTCCCACCGCGACGCGTGGGGCAAGCTCCGCGAGAAGCTCCCGGCGCAGCTCACGGACGTGGGCGGTGAGGTGGAGTCGGTCTTCCAGGCCATAGACGAAGACGTCGCGCCGCTGCAGAGCCTGCTCCCCAAGGCACCGGAGCAGAGCCGCGGCACCGGAGGCGCCACCGGCCCGTCCGCCAAGCCGGGCACCCCCAGCGGCGCCCACCAGTCCGCCCCGGCCGCCGGCACGCCGTCCGGCAGCCCCGCGGCGCCCTCCCCCTCGGGGAGCTCCCGGCCCCCCGCCGGCGGCCTCCTCGGCGGTACGGGCGACCTGCTCAACCCGCCCGCGGGACAGTCGGCCCCGCCCCCCTCGGGCACGCCGGAGAGTCCGAAGCCGGACATCACCATCCCGCCCCTGCTCCCGGGGCTCCTCCCGGGCCTGGGTCTGGGCGCGGAGGACGCCGAGTAACAGGAAGGGGCGGGGCTGCCTCGGCAGCCCCGCCCCTTCCTTCGGCCGCTCGGCCGTCTTCCGACAGCACGTCAGAAGAACACGGACCGCCGCTGCACCAGCAGCTTGTAGAGCGTGTGCTGGATCTGCTCCCGCACCTGGTCCGTGAGGTTGAACATCAGCATCGGGTCCTCCGCCGCCTCCGCGGCGTACCCGTCCGTCGGGATCGGCTCCCCGAACTGGATCGTCCACTTCGTCGGCAACGGCACCGCACCCAGCGGCCCCAGCCACGGGAACGTCGGCGTGATCGGGAAGTACGGGACCCCCAGCAGCCGTGCCAGCGTCTTCGCGTTGCCGACCATGGGGTAGATCTCCTCCGCCCCCACGATCGAGCACGGCACGATCGGCGTGCCCGCCCGCAGCGCCGTCGACACGAACCCGCCGCGCCCGAAGCGCTGCAGCTTGTACCGGTCCCCGAACGGCTTCCCTATCCCCTTGAAGCCCTCCGGCATCACCCCGACCAGTTCCCCGGCCTCCAGCAGCCGCTGCGCGTCCTCCGCGCACGCCAGGGTGTGCCCCGCCTTGCGGGCCAGCTCGTTGACCACCGGCAGCATGAACACCAGGTCCGCCGCCAGCAGCCGCAGGTGCCGCTCCGCCGGGTGGTGGTCGTGCACGGCGACCTGGAGCATCAGCCCGTCGAGCGGCAGCGTCCCGGAGTGGTTCGCCACGATCAGCGCGCCACCCTCCGCCGGGATGTTCTCGATGCCCTTGACCTCGACCCGGAAGTACTTGTCGTACAGCGGCCGCATCAGGGACATCAGGACCTGGTCCGTCAGTTCCTTGTCGTAGCCGAAGTCGTCGACCTCGTAGTCCCCGGTGACCCGCCGCCGCAGGAACGCCAGCCCGCCGGCGACCCGCCGGTCCCAGCTGTCGCCGGGCGCCGCGGCCGGCGTCGGCTCGGGAGCCACAGGCTCCTCCACCACCGGCTCGGCAGCGGGCACCGCCCGCACACGGCGGGGGATCCGCCGCCGCGGCCGGTCCTCGTCGAACGGAATGACCTTGGCGTCCGCCACTATCGCTTCGCTCCTTCAGCCGCGTAGGCGTCGTCCTTGAGCCCGTCGAGCCCGTTTGCGTCCAGCATGGCCGCCACCCGGTCCACGGCCCGCCCGACCCGCTCAGGGGGCAGCAGCCCGCTCCCCCGGCTCCGCGCGAAGTCCGCGAAGGTCTCGGCGGTCGTGTAGAGCGGCTCGAAGCCGAGGACCTCGCGCATCTGCGTGGTCTCCACGACCCGGCCGTGGGTGAGCAGCCTTATCTGCTCCGGCGAGAAGTCGCTGGCCCCGACCGCCCGCAGCGCGGCGCCCACCCAGTTCAACGCGGGCAGCAGCAACGGCAGCGTGGGCCGCCCGAGCCGCCGCGAGCACTGCGACAGCAGCAGTACGCCGTCACCGGCGATGTTGAACGTCCCGCTGTTCAAGGTCCCGCGCCGAGGCTCCCGGGCCGCCAGCCGCAGGACTTCGAGGACGTCGTCCTCGTGCACGAACTGCAACCGCGGGTCGTACCCCAGCACCGTCGGCATCACCGGGATCGAGAAGTACTCGGCGAGCGCCGAATCCGCGAAGGGCCCCAGGATGTTCGCGAACCGCAGGACGCACACCGCGACGTCCGGCCGTCTGCGCGCGAAGCCCCGTACGTAGCCCTCGACCTCGGCGGCGTCCTTGGCGAAGCCGCCCGCCGGCAGGGATTTCGGCTCCGTGGTCTCGGTGAAGACGGCCGGGTCCCGGGGAGTGCCCCCGTAGACGCTGGTACTGGACTTCACCACGAGCCGCCGTACCGTCGGCGACTTCTGGCAGGCACCGAGGAGCTGCATGGTGCCGATGACGTTCGTTTCCTTGACGGTGCTGTGCGCACCGCCCGTTCCCGCACTGCCTCCGGTGACCGCGAGATGGACCACCGTGTCCACGGCGTGCTCGGCCAGCACTCTGGCGATCGCCGACTGTCTGATGTCCGTACGGACGAACTCGGCCGATCCGAGCCGGTGCGGCGGTGTCACCGCGTCCACCGCGATCACCCGCTCGACATCCGGGTCACGCTGGATCCGGCGCACGAAGCGGCCGCCCAACTGCCGGGCAGCCCCGGTGACGAGTACGACCTTCCCCACGAGCTCGGCGCCTCCCTCGAAAAAGTCCCCCGGCTGCCCCGCAGCCCCCCCACCAGGATGGTGGAGGGGCTGCGGAGAACACGTACAGCTGCCGTTTACTTCTTGTTACGGCGCTGGACGCGGGTGCGCTTGAGCAGCTTGCGGTGCTTCTTCTTAGCCATCCGCTTGCGCCGCTTCTTGATAACAGAGCCCACGACTACCCTCGCTCACTTCTCTTCACTGGTGCGGGGCGTCTGGGCCCACACGACCTACGTCGGCCTAGCCTACCCGCCCGAGCTCTGAGCTTGTAATCCGAGCGCTTCCGCGTCGTAGCCAGGGGCATCCCGAGCCTCAGTCTCAGGCCGACTCCACCCCCACATAGGACTCTCGGAGGTATTCGTGGACCGCGTTCTCGGGGACCCGGAAGGACCGGCCCACCCGGATTGCGGGCAGATGACCGTTGTGCACCAGCCGGTACACGGTCATCTTCGACACTCGCATCACCGAGGCGACCTCCGCCACGGTCAGGAACTGAACCTCACTGAGAGGCCTCTCGCCAGCAGCCATGACACACCTTGACCTTCCGCGCATGACGGGCACCGGCTTCCCCTCCGGTTACTCCTCGTCGTCGCACGCTCACTCCCCAGAGTAGGGGCGCGTGATACGAGTGGGGAAGAGGAGCTACGGCCACTCCTGCCGCCCCGTCAGACTCGCGCGGCCGAGCACGTATCGCGTGAGCGGTCGGTAGTAGTCCGCTCGCACCGCGTCATCAAGTGGAACGGCCACCGAGACCCGCCCCTCGGCTTCCCCGACGAACAGCGCGGGATCATCCGTATCCGCCAACCCGATGGCCTCCACACCGAGCTGACCTGCACCGCAGACCCACCCGTGGTCCCCCACCACCAACTCCGGCAACGGCCCGCCGGCCTCCGCGAGGGCCCCCAGCGCCATCCGAACCGGCAGCGGTGAATGGGTGTGCACGCCGGTCGCACTCCCCGGCACCCGCACGCCGGGTTCACGCACCAGTGCGACCCCCCGTACGTATTCGATCCTGTGCGTGCGTACGCCGAACCGGGTCGCCATGTCGACACTCACCCCCTGCGCCGGGGTGAGGACAACACATCCCGCCGCCGACAACGCCTCTGCCAAACCGGCGTAGAAGCCCAGGAGCCGATGCGGATGACCCGTCCCGAACAGCACGGGCGACCGCGCCCGCGCCGCCTCGCACAGCCGCCCCGCGAAGGCCTCCAGAGCGGCCACCGTCCGCTCCGGATCGATCACGTCCGGCCCGCTGACGTGCGCCGGATCCGCCGAGACCCCGCACTTGTCCGCCATCAGCCTCAGCAGATCACCCTCGCCCCAGGCCCGCTCCGGATCCAGCCCCAGCATCACCCGCGGATCCCGCGCCGCGAACAGCCGGTAACTGCGCAGGCTCTCCTCCCGGGAGGTGGCGACGGGCCCGGCCAACCGGGCGGCCAGCAGATGCGCACGCAGCGCGCCGGTGCTCAACACCCTCCGATGCTGCCCCAACACATCTGGCGGGTCATCAATTCCGGCGAACAGCCCCACAGTTGGCGTAACGATGCGGCAGCACCCCGCCCGGCGATCAGGTCAGCATGCCGCGCAGCGGGAACACCGCCCGACGCGTGGCCAGAACGGCCTGATCCGTACGATCCGCCGGGTCGTAGCCCGCGTCCCAATCCGGCCACAACGGGCTCCGCCCGTCCGTCATCCGGGCCGGCGCCAACTGCCGCGTCCGCGCGTACACCTCGTCCCGCCACGAGGCGGGCACCGCCGCCTCGGGATCCACCGGCCGGTGCGCGGCGATCCCCACCAGATGCGTCCACGACCGCGGGACGACGTCCACCACCGCGTACCCGCCCCCGCCCAGCGCCAGCCACCGCCCGTCCGCGTACTCGTGCGCGAGCCGGTGACAGGCCTCCTGGACGGCCCGCTGGGCGTCCAGCGAGACCGCCAGGTGCGCCAGCGGGTCCTCGAAGTGCGTATCGGCCCCGTGCTGGGTCACCAGCACCTGCGGCCTGAAGTCCGCCAACAGCTCCGGCACGACGGCGTGGAAGGCCCGCAGCCAGCCCTCGTCCCCGGTCCCGGCGGGCAGCGCGATGTTCGCCGCCGACCCCTCCGCCTCCGGACCGCCGGTCTCCTCGGGCCAACCGGTCTGCGGGAACAGCGTCCGCGGGTGCTCGTGCATCGAGACGGTCAGCACCCGCGGATCGTCCCAGAAGGCCGCCTGCACGCCGTCCCCGTGGTGCACGTCCACATCCACGTACGCGACCCGCTCGGCGCCGAGCTCCAGCAGCCGGGCGATGGCCAGCGAAGCGTCGTTGTAGACGCAGAAGCCGGCCGCCCCGCCGGGCATGGCGTGGTGCAGCCCGCCGGCGAAGTTCACGGCGTGCTCGACCTCACCGTGCCAGAGCGCCTCCGCGCCCGCCACGGACTGCCCGGCGATCAGCGCGGCCGCCTCGTGCATCCCGTGGAAGGCCGGATCGTCCATGGTCCCCAGCCCGTACGAACCGTCCGCGACGCCCGGGTCCTCGGACACCTC
Organism: Streptomyces sp. BF23-19; assembly: GCF_041106355.1. NCBI lineage: Bacteria > Bacillati > Actinomycetota > Actinomycetes > Kitasatosporales > Streptomycetaceae > Streptomyces > Streptomyces sp. BF23-19. The sequence goes on from NZ_JBGBPT010000068.1 coordinate 47,991, forward strand.
GCGCACCGCGGCGACATAGTCCTCCCGATGGACCAGCCGCAGCGTCGAGTCACCGGCCGCGGGCGCCGCCCGTACCTCCATCGCCCGGTCCAGCCCGAAGGCGCGGACCAGGCCCATGGTCAGCGCCAGGCGCACCGGGTCCATCGGATGGCTCGGTCCGAAGTCATACCTCGTTACCGCCTCGTCCCACATCAACAGCCCGGTCACCGGCTCGCCGCTCATGCCGGACACCGTATCGGGCGCCCTCGGAGCCGAACGAGCGGGCTTGGAAGAGTGTCACCAGGACCAGCGCCATCGGCACCAGCATCGCGCCCCGGTAGCTCCAGGCGTCACCCACCGCCCCGACGAGCGGGGACCCGATCAGGAAGCCGACGTAGTTGAAGATGTTGAGCCGCGCGACGGCCGTGTCGGACGCCCCCGGGAACAGCCTCCCCGCGGCCGCGAAGGTCTGCGGCACGATCACGCACAACCCGATCCCCAGCATGGTGAAGCCGAGCATCCCCATCCAGGCCCCCGGCGCCGCGGCCACCACGGCGAACCCGCCGGCCGCCACCAGCGTCCCGGCCCGCACCACGGCCGCCGCCCCGAAGCGCCGTACGCCCAGGTCCCCGACGGCCCGCCCCACGAGGGTGGTCACCATGTACACGTTGTAGGGGACGGTCGCCATCTGCTCCGAGCTCCCGAGCACGTCCTGGAGGTACTTGGCACTCCAGTTCGCCACCGTCGAGTCACCGATGTACGCGCACGCCATCACCAGGCAGAGCGGCAGCAGCAGCTTGAACCCGCCGGCCCCCAGCCCCTTCCCGTCGGCCTCCCCCTGCCCCGCCGAACCGTCGACGTAGCGCCGGCTCCCCAGGAAGGCCAACGGCAGCAGCACGACCACGGCCGGCAGATAGCTGACGAAGAGGTTCAGCTCCCAGTGCGCGCCCGCCCACGCCGCCGAGGCCCCCAGGATCCCGCCGAGGCTGTACGCGGCATGGAAGCCGAGCATGATGCTCCGCCCGTACGCCCCCTGCAGACTGACCCCGAGCATGTTCATCGAGGCGTCCAGCGCACCCACCGACAGCCCGAACGCCCCCAGCGCCACCGCCACGTGCCACATCTGGCCGCCGGCTCCGACACCGAGCAGGGACAGCAGCACCAGCGGCTGCGCCCACCGCAGTACGACGCTGGGCGCCACCCGTTTCACCAGGTGCTCGGTGGCCACGCTCGACGCCCCCGCGAGGATCGGCACGGCCGCCAGGAAGGCGGGCAGCAGGCCGTCGGATATCCCGTACCGGTCCTGGATGGCCGGGATCCGAGTCACGAGCAGCGCGAAGGCGACGCCTTGCACGAAGAAGCTGAACCCCAGAGCGCCGCGGCCACGCCGCAGCCGCACATCATCCGTCATGGCGGGTCAGCGTAGGCCCACGGGCTACCCGTGGGTAGAGAGATCACATACCCAGTCCTGCTTCCAGTCCGAGCAGTCCGGTGAGCTGCTTCATGTCACCGAAGTGGCCGGTGGCTCCGGGGAGCCGGTCGGCGGGCAGCATCGCCGTGAACCCGTACACGTCCATACCCGCGGCGACGGCGGCCTGGATCCCGAGCGGACTGTCCTCGACGACCACGCAACGGGCGGGCTCCACACCCATCTGCCGCGCCGCGTGCAGGTACAGATCGGGAGCCGGCTTGCCCTGGCCGACGTCCTGGGCGCTGAAGATCCACTCCTCCTCGAACCACCCGTCGAGCCCGGCGACCCGATGCCCCACCCTGATCCGGTCGTGACTCCCGGAGGAGGCCAGGCAGTACCCGATCCCCTGCGCGGTCAGCGCCCCCAGCACCTCCTCCACCCCGGGGACGGGCTTGAGCTCCTGCTCGAACGCGGCGACGGTCCGGGTGTGCAGGGTCTCGTCGAAGTCGGCCGGCAGCTGCTGCCCGGTCCGCTCGAGGACGAGGTCGTGCACGCGGTGCACGGCGGAGCCCATGTAGTCGCGGACCGACTCCTCGTAGGTGGTCGGGTGCCCCAGCTCGGTCAGGTACTCGGCGAGGACACTGTTGGCGAGCGGCTCGCTGTCCACCAGCACGCCGTCGTTGTCGAAGATGACGAGGTCGTAGCCCATACCCCCACAGTACGAACTAAAGGGACGTAGGGCCCGTCTCGCCGGGCCGCCGACGACGCGTCACCGGCCTGCTGCGGCCATTCGGACGACAGACGACGGTCGGCAGACCTCCGGCCGGCCGGCCCGATCGGTCGCGACCTGCCCGTGAACGCAGAAAAGCCCCGCACCGAACCCGTAAGGGCTGGTGCGGGGCTTCCGCAATGATTGTTCGGCGGCGTCCTACTCTCCCACAGGGTCCCCCCTGCAGTACCATCGGCGCTGAAAGGCTTAGCTTCCGGGTTCGGAATGTAACCGGGCGTTTCCCTAACGCTATGACCACCGAAACACTATGAAATTTGAACGCTGGCATGAACACAGCTGTTCGTTATTTCAGAACTAACACAGTGGACGCGAGCAACTGAGGACAAGCCCTCGGCCTATTAGTACCA
>NZ_JBGBPT010000069.1:0-50146 GCF_041106355.1 Streptomyces sp. BF23-19
CTCGCAGCGAAAGCTGCGAGGGGCTTCTTCGTTTTCCGCTCAGGCCGCGGTGCCCGGCGCGCCCGGGCGGGCTCCGACGCCCGTCAGGTAGGCGGAGACCACCACGTTCGCCGTGTACTCCTTGGCCACCTTGTCGTACGTGCCCCCGCAGGTCACCAGCCTCAGTTCGGCGCGGCCCCGCACCCGCTGGCCGTACGCCTTGTGCGCGTCGAAGGCCGCGCGCTCGTAGACTCGTACGTCGTCGACCGTGAACTCCGCGACCGAACCGTCCGTCCGCACCACCCGCACCTTGTCGCCCGGCTGCGCGGAGCTCAGGCCGTAGAACACCGCGGGCTTGGAGCGGGTGTCCACGTGCCCCACCATCAGCGCCGTCCCGGCCGCCCCCGGCTGGGTGCCCCGGCCCCACCAGCCCACCGTGCCCGGCTGGTCGTACGGGGGCGGCTCGATCGCCCCGTCCTTGTCCAGGTCCCGGGAGATCACCGGGGCCTGGATGCCTATGGAGGGCACGTCGACGCGCTGGGGCGGGGCCGCGGCGAGCGGGGCGTGCGCGGCCGGCAGCCCCGGACCCACCGTCCCGCCGGCCTGACCGGCGGGCGGGGCCGGCGCCACGGTGAGCTGGCGGCCCCACAGCCACAGGCCGAGCACCAGCACCGACCAGGCGGCGAAGGTCAGCAGCCGGCCGCCCGCCGAGGCCCTGTCCTCACTCACCGGCCCTCACCGGCCTCACTCACCACTGCGGCGCCGGCGCAGGGCCAGCGCCCGGCCCGCGACGGCCAGGGTGGCGACCGCGGCGAGGACGGCGCCGATCACCGTGTGCGGCAGCCCCGGGCCGTCGGCGCCGTGGGCCTTCTTGACCGGCTGCGCCGCGAGCTCGGCCGCCATACCGCCGCCACCCGCGTGGACCGGCCAGACGGGACTGGGGTGGTGGGACGGGCGGTACTGGGAGATCTGGATGGAGCCGCTGATCTTCTCGTGGCCGTCGCACATCACCCGGACGGAGTGCCAGCCGGGCGAGACGTGCGAGCTGATCATCGCGTCGCCGTAGAGCGGGCTGCGGCCGCCGTCCCGGCCGTAGAGGTCGACGTCCGACACGAAGGCGGCGGACTTGGCCGCTCCGCGGGTGCCGTCACACCCCTGGACGCGCAGCTTGACCTGCGCTCCGGGGTGAGCCGGATTCGGGTCGACCGTGACGCTGCCGCGGTCGCCGCGGTCACCGCGGTCCTCTTCGCCCGCGAGGGCGATCGGCGCGGTCACCACCGAGAACGCCGCCAGGGTGACGGCCATCGCGGTGGCGCGGACAGCGATCGGAACACTGCGCATGGTGAACCTCCTCGACAAGGAGATTCACGCGCGGCGCGCCGCCGCGCATCCGGAGCGGCGCCGTACGTGTCGGCCGTACGCCCCAAACGCGCTACGCCCGTTCGGCCGTACGCCGTACCCGGGAACGGATCAGATCAGGTCGACCAGATCCGCGATCGAGGCGACCGTCCTGGTCGGGCGGAACGGGAACTTCTCGGTGTCCTGCTCCGTGGTCAGGCCGGTGAGGACGAGGAAGGTCTGCATGCCCGCCTCCAAGCCGGCCAGCACATCGGTGTCCATCCGGTCACCGATCATCGCGCTGGTCTCCGAGTGCGCGCCGATGGCGTTCAGGCCGGTACGCATCATCAGCGGGTTCGGCTTGCCGGCGAAGTACGGCTTCTTGCCGGTCGCCTTGGTGATCAGCGCGGCGACGGCGCCGGTGGCCGGGAGCGGGCCCTCGGTGGAGGGGCCGGTCTCGTCGGGGTTGGTGCAGATGAAGCGCGCGCCCGCGTTGATCAGACGGACCGCCTTGGTCATCGCCTCGAAGCTGTACGTCCGGGTCTCACCCAGGACCACGTAGTCGGGCTCGTGGTCGGTCAGGATGTAGCCGATGTCGTGGAGGGCGGTGGTCAGGCCCGCCTCGCCGATGACGTAGGCCGTGCCGCCCGGACGCTGGTCGTCGAGGAACTTCGCGGTGGCCAGCGCCGAGGTCCAGATGTTCTCGACGGGGACCTGCAGCCCCATGCGGCTCAGCCGGGCCTGGAGGTCGCGGGGGGTGTAGATCGAGTTGTTGGTCAGCACCAGGAAGGGCTTGCCGGACTCGCGCAGCCGCTTGATGAAGGCATCGGCGCCCGGGATCGGGGTGCCCTCGTGGATGAGGACCCCGTCCATGTCGGTGAGCCAGGATTCGATCGGCTTGCGCTCTGCCACTGGATTGTTCTCCGCTCTCGGTGACCTGCGACCTCTGGTCTGTACCACCCTATCGGGGCCGGGCTGTGGACGGCAGGGACGTCCACAGCCCGGACCCGGAGCGCGACCCGGAGCGGCCCGGAGCGTGGGGAGCGGTCAGCTCAGGCGGACGTTGTCGACGGTCCAGAACCAGTTGTTGGTGCCGCTGTAGCGGAAGCGGACCTGGACGTCGGTGGCGCCCGCGGGGACCTGGAGGGCGAGGGACTCGGCCTTGGCGACGGCGTCGGCGGTGTAGGTCTTCACCACCGTCGGGGCGGCGCCGTTGTAGGAGACCAGGACCTGGGCGGTCTGGCCGGCCTCGTGCCGGTAGTGCGTCTGGAAGGTCAGATTCCGCGTGCTGCCGCCGCTGACCGCCCACTTGGGGGTGACGAGGGTGGAGTCGAAGGTGCCGGTGTGGCTCTTGTCGTCCCACTCGTCGGAGTCGGCGACGGCGAAGACGTCACGGGAGCGGACGTTCAGCTCGCGCCACTGGTCGCGCTGCGACTGGCTCCAGAACTCGTCGGTCGCGAACGCCCAGCCGGCCCACTCGGTGACACCGCCCGTACCCATCCGGGAGTTGTCGACGGACCAGCCGGCGGGCGGGGTGTGCGTGAAGCCCTTCACCCCGGCCGGGATGCCCGTCTCGTCCACCCGGGCCTGGAGGTTCGGGCGCAGGGTGTCGAAGGGGTCGTCGTCCGGGGCGTTCAGCGGGACGCCGTCGAGGCCGGAGCCGCTGACGCCGACCTGGGCGAGCGCGGTGGCGGCGACGTCGACCAGGCGCACGTCGGAGCGTACGGAGCCGGCGGGGATGCCCGCGCCCTTGGCGATGACGAAGGTGCCGCGCTCCTGGATGGTCGAGCCGCCGTGGCCGCCGGAGTCGGTGTGGCCGTGGTCGGTGCTGACCAGGACCTTCCAGTTCTCCTGGGCGTACGTCGGGCGGTTCTTGACGGCGGTGAGGAGCTGACCGACCAGGGTGTCGACGCGGGCGATCGTGTCGAGGTACTGCTGGCTGGCCGCCCCGTAGGAATGGCCGGCCTCGTCGATCTCGCCGAGGTAGACGAAGGCGGCGTCCGGGTTCTGGTCGCGCAGCTCGGCGGCGGCCGCCGCGGCGATCTTCGGGTCCTCGGTGCGGTAGCCGTCGCGGTCGCCCTTGAGGGAGAGGCGCTTGTCGACCTTCGAGGAGAAGATCGGGCCGTTCTGGTCGGTGGAGGTGATGGGCTCCCAGTCTGCGGCCGCGTAGGTGTTGAGCGCCGGCTCGGCGTTCTCGATGCGGGTCAGGAAGTCCGGGTGGGCGGCGTAGTTCTTGCCGATGAAGGAGTTGTCCTTCACCCCGTGCTTGTCGGGCCAGACCCCGGTGGCGATGGTGGACCAGCCGGGGCCCGAGGAGGTGGCGGCCATCGGGCCGGCGTAGAGGGTGCTGCGGGCGGTCAGGCCCTGGGCCATCAGGCCGTTCAGGTTCGGCGCGGCGGCGACCTTGACGCGATCGAGGACCGCGCCGTCGATACCGATGACGAGGACCTTGTCGGTGTTGGCCGCCGCGGCGGCGGGGGTGGCCGCGACGGTGGCGGCGATCAGGGCGGAGGTGACGGCGGTCGCGGCGATGGCACGACGTCCGGGCAGGACAGGGGACACGTACTCCTCCTGGGAGCAAGTGAGCGGCGAAAGGAGCGGGGGTGTTTCGACGTTCGGGTGTTCCGGTGTTCGGCGTTCGGCGTTCCGGTGTGCACCGGGTCCGGACCGAAGGTGCGGTCTTCGGTCCAGACCTGTTATGCAACGGTCACTCTGCCGGGCGGGGATGGCCGGCAAGTAACCGGTCAGCTTCCGGTGGCCGACTTCCACGCGTCGACGTAGCCGGTGAGGTTCTCGTCGATGTCGGCCCAGTTCGGCTCGAAGATCTCCACGCCCGTCATGAGCTTGGTGAGTTCGACGGCGTTGGCGTCGGTCGGCTTGACGTCGGTGCGCGCCGGGAAGCCGCCGCCCACCGCGCTGACCTGCTGCTGGGCCTCCTCGCTGAGCAGGAAGTCGAGCAGCTTCCTGCCGTTCTCGGTGTGCGGGGCCTTGTCGACCAGGCCGGCCGCGTAGGGCAGGGCGAAGCTGGTGGGCTTGCCGCCCTCCTTCGCCGGGAACCAGATGCCCAGGTTCGGCATGGACTTGGACTGCGCGAAGTTCATCTGGACGTCACCGTTGGCCACGAGCAGCTCGCCCTTGTCGGTCTTGGGCGCCAGCTTGCTGGTGGAGGAGGACGGGCCGACGTTGTTGGCCTGGAGCCTCTTCAGGAACTCCATCGCCGGCTCCTTGCCGCCGAAGTCGTGCATCGACTTGACGAGCACGGCCGTGCCGTCGCCCGCGACACCCGGGGTGGAGTACTGCAGCTTGCCCTTGTACTTGGCCTCCAGCAGCTCCTCCCAGGTCTTGGGGGCCTCGGGGAGCTCCTTCTTGTTGTAGACGAAGCCGAAGTAGTTCTTGACGACCGAGGTCCACGTGCCGTCGGAGGCCTTGTCGGCGCCGTTGACCTTGTCGGAGCCCTGCGGCCGGTAGGACTGGAGCAGGCCCTTGCCGTCGGCCTGCTGGATGAAGGGCGGCAGGGTGATCAGTACGTCGGCCTGGGTGTTGGTCTTCTCGCGGACGGCGCGCTGCACCATCTCGCCGGAACCGCCCTCGACGTACTTGACCTCGATGCCGGTCTTCGCGGTGAAGTCGGCGAAGACCTTGTCGTACCAGCCGTCGCCCTTCTCGCTCTTGAGGCCGTCGGCGCTGTAGACGGTGACGATCTTCTCGCCGCCCTTCGAGTCGGCGGCGGAGGAGCCGCCACCGCAGGCGGTGAGGGAGGAGGCGAGGGCGAGAGCGCCGGTGACGACGGTGGCGGTACGGAGGAGTCTCTTGCCGGTCATGGAACTTCCTTACGGGAAAAGGGAGTCGGCGGGGGTGGGAGTACGGGTTCCTACGGGGTGGGTACGGGGTGCGTACGGGGTTCAGCGGTAGGAGGCCCTGGTACGGACGCGGGAGACGGCCAGGAGGACCAGCAGGGTGGTGGCCATCAGGACCACGGCGACGGCGGAGCCGCTGTGGAGCGAACCGCGGTCGGTGGCGGTGAAGACGCGGACCGGGAGGGGCATCCAGTCCGGCGGGTAGAGCATCATCGTGGCGCTCAACTCGCCCATGGACAGGGCGAAACAGAGGCCGGCCGCGGCCGTGAGGGACGGCAGCAGGAGGGGGAGTTTGACCCGCCACAGCACGTATGCGGGACGGGCGCCGAGGGAGGCGGCCGCCTGCTCGTACGCGGGGTCGAGCCGTACGATCGCCGCCGAGACCGACTGGTGGGCGAACGCCGTGACAAGGATCGTGTGCGCCAGGATGACGATCGAGCTGGTGCCGTTGAGCAGGACCGGCGGCCGGCTGAAGGCGACGAGCAGGGCGAGGCCGACGACCACGGACGGCACGGCGACGGGCAGCACGAACAGCGCGTCCAGGAGCCGCTTCCCCCGCTTGCGCAAGGTGGCCGCGGCGAGCGCGGCCCAGGCGCCGACGGCGAGCGCGAGCAGGCTCGCGGCGAGGGCGGTGACCAGGCTGGTGGTCAGGGCCTGGAGGGATTCGCCGCGCACGGCGGCCGCGTAGTTCTCGGTGGTCGGTCCGGAGGGGAAGGCCCCGGACCAGTGGGTGGCGAAGGAGGCCGCGACCACGACGAGCAGGGGCAGGGCGAACAGCGGCAGGAAGAGGAGGCCGAAGAGGCCCCAGGCGGCCCAGCGGCCGCTCTTGCTATGCACCAGCACGCTTGCCCACCACCCGGTAGAGGCCGAACAGGCCGACGGATATCGCGATGTTGACGACGGCGACCACGCAGGCGGCCGCGTAGTCGGATTCGAGGATGGCCTTGCCGTAGATGAGCATCGGGAGGGTCGTGACGTCCTTGGCGCCGGTGAACAGGACGATCCCGAACTCGTTCAGGCACATGACGAGGACGAGGCTGCCGCCCGCGGCGAGGGCCGGGAGGGCCTCGGGCAGGATCACCTGCCGGACGATCCGGGCGGGCCGGGCGCCGAGGCCGGCGGCGACCTCCAGTTGGGCGGTGTCCAGCTGGGAGAAGGCGGCGAGCAGCGGGCGCATCACGAAGGGCGTGAAGTACGTGATCTCCGCGAGCAGGACGCCCCAGGGGGTGGTGAGGAAGTGGAAGGGTCCCTCGGCGGCTCCCGTGAGGTCGGTGACGAAGCCGTTGGCCATGCCGACCGTTCCGTAGACGAAGAGGAGGGCGAGGGTGATGAGGAAGGAGGGGAAGGAGAGGAAGACGTCGATGAACTTGGCGACGGCGCGGGCCCCGGGGAAGGGCACGAAGGCGATGATCAGCGCGAGCACGAAGCCGAGTACGAGGCAACCGACGGTCGCGCCGACGGCCAGCCAGACGGTGGTCCCGAGGGCCTCGCGGAAGCTCTGCGAGGCGAAGACGGAGGCATACGCGTCGAAGGCGCCGCCGCCGTTCTCGGGACTGAACGACTGCTGGACGACCAGCCCGAGCGGATACAGGAACACGAGCCCGAGCACGACCACGGGCGGCAGCGCCCAGACCGGATTCATCCTCGCCGGCGTTCGAGGCGCGGGGTCCGGGGCGGAGCCCCGCTCTTCCAGCCCCGCCGGCGCTTGAGGCGCGGGGTCCGGAGCGGAGCCCCGTGGGAGCGCGGCCCCCGGCGCGGCGTCAGGCACGGGTCACCCCTGCGGCCAGCAGCACGGCGTCCCGCGGCTCGAAGTGCAGCGTGACCCGGTCCCCCAGCGCGGGCGTCTCCCGCAGCTCGGGAAGGTCCGCCTTCACGCGGTGACCGGCGACGTCCACGTACAGCCGGTGCGTCGAGCCGCGCCACTGGACCTCGGTGATGGTGCCGCTCAGCGCGTTGGGGCCGGTCCCCAGACCGAGGAGGTGTGGTCGTACGCACAGGGTGGCCGTGGCGCCCGGCGTCGCGCGGCCGCGGTCGAGGGCCAGCGTCCGGCCCGCGAAGACCGCGCCGCGCTCGGCCACCGTCACCGGCAGCAGGTTCGCGTTGCCGACGAACGAGGCGGTGAACTCGGTGCGCGGGGCCCGGTACAGCTCCTGCGGGGTCCCGCAGTCCCGCAGCCGGGCCCGGTCCATGACGGCGATCCGGTCGGCCAGGGTGAGCGCCTCCACCTGGTCGTGGGTGACGTACAGAATCGATACGTCGGGCAGTTCGCGGTGCAGGCGGGCCAGTTCGGCGAGCATTCCGGAGCGCAGCTGCGCGTCGAGGGCGGACAGCGGTTCGTCGAGCAGGAGCACCCCGGGGCGGATGGCGAGGGAGCGGGCGATGGCCACGCGCTGCTGCTGGCCGCCGGAGAGCTCGCGCGGGTAGCGCTTGGCGTACGCCGCCATGCCGGTCATCTCCAGCGCCTCGGCGACGCGCCCCGGGATCTCGGCCTTCGCGGCTTTCTGGGCCTTGAGGCCGAAGGCGACATTGTCCTCGACCCGCATGTGCGGGAAGAGCGCGTACTGCTGGACGACCATGCCGATGCCGCGTTTGTGCGGCGGGAGCGCGGTGACGTCCCGGCCGCCGATCAGCACCCGCCCCGCGACGGGCCGTACGAAACCGGCGACGGCGCGCAGGGCCGTGGTCTTGCCCGAACCGGAGGGGCCGAGCAGGGCCATCACCTCGCCCGGTTCGACGGTCAGGTCGAGGGAGTCCAGGACGGTGTTGCCGCCGTAGGCGACGCTTACCGCGTCGAAGCGAATACCGCTCACGGCGACTCCACGAGGAGGGAGGGGAGTTCGGCGACGGAGGCCAGGACCTGGGTCGCGCCGTGCCGGGTGAGCGCCGCCCGGTCGTGGGCGCCGGTGAGGACGCCCGCCACGATCCCGGCGCCGGCGCGACGGCCGCTGAGCATGTCGTAGGCGGTGTCGCCCGCGACCACGACGTCGCTCACGTCGGCCACGGCGCCGGTGCGCAGGAACGCGGTCAGCACCATGTCCGGGTACGGGCGCCCGCGGCCGCCCGCGTCGGCGGGGCAGAGGGTGAGGTCGGCGAGGTCCTGCCAGCCGAGGGCGTCGAGGATGGCGTCCTGGGTGATCCGGGCGAAGCCGGTGGTCAGGACGACGGTGCGGCCGTCGGCGCGGAGCTGCTCGATCGCGGCGCGGGCGCCGGGGAGCGGGGTGACGAGGCCGCCGTCGACGAGGGCGCCGTAGGCCTCTTCGAAGGCGGAGTTGGCGCGGCGGGCGAGTTCCTCCGTGCCGAAGAGGTGGCGGAAGACCGAGATCTTGGACTCGCCCATGGTGTCGAGGACGTACCGGAGCTTCTCGGCGTGGTCGGGGGTGCCGGGCTCGACGCCGAGGCGCTCGGCGGCCTGCTCGAAGGCGCGCTCGACGAGGCCGCCGTCGGCGACGGTGGTGCCGGCCATGTCGAGGACGACCAGCTTGTGGCCGCTGCTGTCGGTTGCGTTGGTGATGTCGCTGTCGCTCATCTGACTTACCAGCCCAGTTCGTTCGCGGTGGTCTCGGCTATGGCGGGCGAGCAGGTCATGCCTCGCCCGCCGGGTCCGGTCACCAGCCAGACGCCGTCGGCCACCTGCTGGCGGTGGACGACGCGGGTGGTGTCGGTGCACTGCGCGTACACGCCCGCCCAGCGGTGTCGGATCCTCGGCAGGGGGCGGCCGAGGAAGGACTCGACCACGGCGGCGACGTGCTCGTAGGGGTCTTCGAGGGTGTCGAAGGCGAAGGGGTGCTCGTACTCGTGGGTGTCGCCGATGGTCAGTCCGCCGTCCCGGCGCTGGACCATCAGCAGTTGCATCTTGTGCTCGGCGGCGATCGGCGCCTGCTCCTGTTCGGCGTTGAGGGCGTCGAGCGCGGGGGACCGGTAGGCGGGGTAGTAGCGGAAGCTGTCGGCGTCCGCGACCGAGGTGGTCAGCGGCTCGCCGAGCGGGTCGGTCTGCATCATCTGAAGTCGGACGCGGCGGACGGGCAGGTCGGGGACCAGTTCGCGGACCAGGCCGGACAGCCAGGCGCCGGTGGCGAGGACGACGGCGTCGCCGCGGTGGACGTCGCCGTGGTCGTCGCGGACGGCGCCGTGACCGACGACCTCGCGGACCTCGCGGCCGGCGAGGAAGGTGTAGCGGCCGGCGGCGCGGGTGCGCAGGGCCTCGCGGAGGTGGAGCTGCGCGGTGCGCGGCTCGACGGCCGCGTCCCGTTCGCACCACAGAGCGGCCTCGAACGCGCCGCGCAGGGCCGGGTTGATCTCCCGCGCCTCGGCCGCGGTGAGCAGTCGGTAGCCGCGGGCGGCGGCGTCCGGGCGGGCCAGGGCCGCCTCGGCGACCGCGAGTTCGCGCGGGGTGCGGACGGGGGTCAGGGAGCCGTTGGCGCGGAAGCCCAGGCCGGGCACCTCCGCGCCGATGCGCTCCCAGAGCTCGCGGGCCCGCAGGGCGGTGTCGAGCTCCTCGCCCCCGGCTCGTCCGCTGACCCAGATCTGGCCGAAATTACGCAGGGACGCGCCGCGGGCCTCCGCTTCTCGCTCGATCTGGACGACCTCGTGGCCGCGTTCGACTGCTTGCCAGGCGTGCATGGTGCCGACCACGCCGCCTCCGACGACTATGACTCTCACGCCGCCAACGGTGGGTCGGGTCCGTGGCCCGGGAGGGGCCGTCCGGCGACGCGCCGGTGAACAGCCCTCGACACTTGGACTAGACCCGTTATCTTTTTGTGATGTGAGTGCGTCCTGATTCGACCTGTACCGGATGATTCCTCCTGGGCTATTCGGCGTGCAGTCGGGTCGTGAAGCTGAACCGGTCACCACGGTAGAGCGAACGCACCCGCTCCAGCGGCCGGCCCTCCTGGTCCCGCGAGAAGCGGTGGATCAGCAGCATGGGGAGAGCGGGCGGGGTACCGATCAGCAGGGCTTCGCGCGGGGTCGCCAGGACCGTCTCCAGCTTCTCGTCGGCCTCGCCGAAGGAGATGCCGAGGCTGTCGCGGAGGTACCCGTAGAAGGAGGAGTCGGGCTGGAAGTCGCTGTTCAGGCGAGGGGCCCGGGCCACCCGGAGGTACGTGCTCTCCAGGCCGACGCGCTCGTCGTCGGCGAGCAGGACCCGCTCCAGGTGCCAGACGGGCTCACCGGGCTCGGCCCCGATGCCGGGGGCGAGGTCGGGCGGGCAGGGGAACTGCTCCAGGCCGATGAGGTGACGGCCCGGACGGCGGCCTTGGCGGCGTACGCCCTCGGTGTAGCTGGCGAGGGAGAGCGGCTGCTCCAGCTTGGGGCCGGCGACGACGGTCCCGCGGCCGGAGCGGCGCAGCCGGCCCTCCAGCAGCAGTTCGCGCAGGGCCTGGCGGACGGTCTCGCGGGACACCTCGTACCGCTCGGCGAGATCACGCTCGGTGGGCAGCGTGCCGCCCTCGCCGAGCTCGTCGAGGAGCTCGGCGATCCGGGCCTTGACGGCGTAGTACTTGGGGATCCGGCCGTGCTCGGGAATGCCGGAACGCACGGGCGAGCCGGGGCGGTGCCGCTGGGTCTGTTCTTCCACGGTGGGACTCTATGCGGGGCGGTCGACGGCGCGCGGTGACGGGGGCCTCGCCCGTGGCATCCCTGCGCATGGCGGTCATGTCCCGGTCCGCCGGACCGGGGAACCGGCGACAGTTGGATACGCGAGCTCATCCGTACGGGATCGCTGTGCAGTCGACGAGGGCTGTCCGACGGCGCGTTGTCGGAACTTCGTGAGGACTGGGCGAGGCTCGCGGTGGCCCGGCAGCGAATCTGTCGGGCCACCTCCCGATCAGTGCGTGTCGGTGCGCTTTTCGAGGCGCGTGCCGTGGCGAAGGGTGATCGACATCAGGTCGCTGGGGGCGTTCAGCTCCAGGCGGTGCCAGCGGCCGCGGGGGACGATCACTGCGGTGCCTGCCTGCAACTGCACCATGTCCTCGGCGCCACCGGGCGTGGTGGCACGGAAGTAGAGGCGGACGCCGCCGGTCAGGCAGCACACCGCCTCTTCGGCCTCCGGGTGCATCTCCCAGTGGTCGGCGTGGACGTCGACGTCGGTCTCCACGTGGAACGTCGTGATCTGCCAGGCGCCCGAGTCGCTGCTCGTCATCTGCCGTTCGGCGGCTCGGACATCGCCGTCGGGGCGGAACTGCAGCGCGGAGACGAACAGGTCGATCGGGGTCGTCGTCATGACGGCGTTCCTTCCAGTCGGTTCTTTGCGGGGGCAGCGGGTTGCGGGTCGGGCAGGGCGGCCTGGCGTCGGGGCAACACCCCGATCGCCACGACTGCCGCGAGTACGAAGAGGCCGGCGGTGACGGCCAGGACCAGGGCATAGCCGTCGTTGAGGGAGGCGGGGTCGGTGGCCGTGCCGGTGCGGAGTGCGGCGATGGTGGCCAGGGCGGCCAGGCCGACGCAGCCGCCGAGTTGGCGGGAGCTGTTGAAAAGGCCGGAGGCCATACCGGCCTCGTGGGAGGCGACGCCGGTGGTCGCGGCGGCAGCGACCGGGGCCAGGACCAGTCCGACGCCGACGCCGGTGATGAGGCAGGGACCGAGCACGTCGGTGAGGAAGCCGCCGCTGGGGCTGATGAAGGCCAGCCAGGCCAGGCCCACGGCGGCCAGCAGAGCGCCGGGCACCAGGGCAGCTCGGGGGGTGCGCGCCGTGGTGACGCGGGTCGCGATGACGGTGCCCGCGACCAGGCTCACGGAGAACGGCAGGAACGCGGCGCCGGTCGCCGCGGCACCCATGCCCAGAACCTGCTGCATGTACAGGGACACGAAGTAGAACGCCGCGAACTGGCCGGCCGCGGCCAAGAAAACCAGCACGTTGGCGCCGGCCACCCAGCGACTGCGCAGCAGGCCGAGGCGCAGCAGCGGCGCGGGGGCCCTGGATTCGGCCAGGGCAAAGGCGGCCAGGAGCGCGGCCGCAGCGGCGAGGGTCGCCACGGTGGCCAGGGATCCCCACCCTCGGGCGTCGGTGCGGACGACACCGAACACCAGCAGCCCGACTCCGCCGGTCGCCAGGACAGCGCCGAGCACGTCCGGCCTCTCGCGCCGGTCGGGCTGTGCTCCGGCGGGCACGCCTGCCAGAACCAGCGCGAGAGCCGCCGCCACGATGGGCAGGTTGACCAGCATCACCCAGCGCCAACCCGCGTACTCGGTCAGCAGGCCACCTGCCAGTACCCCCAGCGCTCCCCCTGCGGCGCTCACCGCGCTCCACGCCCCGAGCGCCCGGACACGCCGAGGGCCCTCAGGGAACGTGGTGGTGAGCATGCCCAGCGCGGCTGGGGCGGCCGCGGCAGCGCCCAGGCCCTGACCGGCGCGGGCGGCGATCAATTGCCAGGGTTCCTGGGCCAGCCCGCCCACCAGCGAGCACAGCCCGAAGACGACCAGGCCCCCCACGCACAGCCGACGGTGCCCGTACAGGTCACAAGCGCGACCCCCCAATAACAACAGTCCGCCGAAGGTGAGCGCGTAGGCGTGCACGATCCACGACAGGTCGAGCGGCGAGAATCCCAGCGCGGTGCGGATTGCGGGCAGTGCGACGTTGACCACCGACATGTCCAGAGCGAAGACGAACTGGGCGACGGCCGCCGCCGACAGCACCACTCCGGGTCGCCTCCGTTGGTTTTTATACATGTAAAGAAATTAGCGTCAGGGGATCGTCGTTGTCGACACCTGGGGAATGATGGGGGCATGCCGCAGCCGTCCGCACCGCGCAAATCCCCCGGCCGACCTCCCCGCATCTCCCGCGAGGAGGTCATCGGGACGGCCCGCCGGATCGTGACCGAGGAAGGCGTGGACCGGCTGACCATGCGACGGCTGGCCACGGAGATCGGCAGCACACCGATGGCGCTCTACCATCACGTCCGCAACAAGGAAGAACTGCTCGTCCTGCTGCTGGACGACTACGCGGCGCAGGCGCTGCGTCGACCCGAACTGCCCGCCCACCCTCGCCGGCGGATCGTCGTTGCCGCCGCCGCGATCCACGAGGCGCTCGCCGCCTGTCCCTGGATCGTGGAAGTGCTGACCGCCGATGACCTGATGTCCACGTCAGCGCTGTGGTTCGTCGAGCAGATCGTCGACGGCCTGGTTGAATGCGGACTGTCCCCCGAGCGGGCCGTGCACGGTTACCGCGCGATCTGGTACTACACCGCCGGCGAGATCGTGGTCCGGGCGACAGCGGCCCGGCGGCGCGCAGACGACGACCGAGGGACCTACCGGGAGCAAGTCTTCGGCGATCTCGACCCGGGTGAGCTGCCCCGGTTGGCACAGATCGCGGACCGCTGGGCACCGCTGACCGGCGAGGACACCTACCTTGACGGGCTCCGAGCTCTGGTGGACGGCCTTCTCGCCGCCCGCTGACGACCGCGGCCGGGTCGGGGGGCGCCGGCCGAACCTCACGGCCGACCAGGCCGAGCTCGCCCAGCAGCTCCACGACGCCCGGGAGAAGACCGTCCGGCAGATCGCCGACATGTTCGACGTGCCCCGCTCCACGGTCTACGAACACCTCGACAAGGCCAAGACCGTGCCCCGCCGACCGAAGAAGACCGCTGCGGCGAAGCCCTGAAAGCTACCGGCGGTTGCCTAGTCACTTGGTTCGCCACTCGTCGACGACACCCCGTACGCGTGGGTCAGCGTGCGGAACGGCGCAGTCGGCGGGCCCCCAGCAGCAGTCCGCCACCGGTGGCGAGCGCGGCCACGGCGCCCGTGCCGTACACCCACTCGCGCGGGCCGGTGTGGGCGAGGGAGCCCGCCTCGACGGGATCCTCCGGCCCCTCGACCGAGAACCGGTAGCCGCCCGCCTCGCCGATCCAGTCACCGTCGTCCCCCTTGCGCTGGACGAGCGCGGCGTCGGCGACGACCTCGCCGACGGGCGCGTCGGGGGCGAAGGAGAGGCCCACCTTGACGGTCATGGAGCCCCCGGGGCCGACGGTGAAGCCGGGGAAGGCGTCGCCGCCGTCGAAGATGGCGATGATCTCGTCGCGGTCGCTGTGCTCCAGGCTGACGGGGAAGGTGCCGCCCGGGGCGTCGAACTCCATGCGCAGGTGGGCGGGGCGCAGGGTGTGGGCCTTGTCCGTGAAGACGACGATCGGGTGGATGGCCGTGCACTCGGAGTTGGTGGTGTTGGTCAGGTCCAGGTACCAGGTCTGCGGCCCGGCACCGGTGCGGTACACGGCCGGACCGCCACGGATCCGCGCCCCGATGGGGAAGGCGGTGCTCTTCCCGTCACCGCAGGTGGCCTGCGCGCGCGAGGGCAGCGCGGGGGCGGGGCGCCCGCCGCCCGCACCGATGTCGGCTCCGGCGGTGGACGCGGTGGTGGCGACCAGGGCGGCGGAGAGGGCGGCGGTGAGGGCAAGGGCTTTGCGCAGTCGCATGGAAGACCTTCGCTGCTCGCCGGACGGGACGATGATCGGACGAGGTGACAATCACCCTGGCCTGCCCGCACCCTGCCACTCCCGCGCGACCCCTCATCGGGAGCCACGCCTGAGTCGTACCGGTTTACGCCCGAATGACGCACGAGGTCAACCCCGTCCCACCCCCTGAACCCCAACCAGCGCATCCCAGCCCCGCCGGTGTTTGGGCGATCTTTCAGCCCCGCCGGCGTTTGAGGCGATCTTTCAGCCCCGCCGGCGATTGAGGCGATCTTTCAGCCCCGCCGGCGATTGAGGCGCGGGGTCCGGGGCGGAGCCCCGGTCAGGCGGTCGTGCCGAGCCAGGTGCCCACCGCGTAGGTGACGGCCATGGCGAGCGCGCCCCCCACGACGTTGCGCAGCACCGCCCGGCCCACCGGCGCCCCGCCCAGCCGCGCGCTGATCACCCCGCACAGCGTCAGCGCGGCCAGCACCGCCACCACCGTCACCGGTACCCGCTCCGACGGCCCCGGCAGGATGATCGCCAGCAGCGGCAGCAACGCCCCCACCGTGAAGGCGATGAGACTGGCGAAGGCCGCGTGCCACGGGTTGGCCAGCTCGTCGGGGTTGATCCCGAGCTCCACCCGGGCGTGGGCCCGCAACGCGTCCCGCTCCGTCAGCTGCTCGGCGGCCTCCCGGGCCACGTCCCGGCTGAGCCCCCGCTCGGCGAGCAGGTCGGTGAGTTCGTCGAGTTCCGCCTCCGGCTCCTCGGCCAGTTCCCAGCGCTCCAGGTCCAGCGCGGCCTTCTCGGAGTCCCGCTGCGAGCTGACGGAGACGTACTCCCCCGCCGCCATCGACAGCGAGCCCGCCAGCAACCCTGCGACACCCGCCGCCAGGATCGCCGAGCGCGAGGTGGTGGCTCCCGCCATACCGACCACCAGGCCCGCGGTGGAGATGATCCCGTCGTTGGCGCCGAGCACACCCGCGCGCAGCCAGTTGAGCCGTGTGCTGATCTCCGCGCTCTGCGATCCGCTGCCCTCGCCGTGCGCCTCGATGTGCGCCTTGCCGGGCCGTTCGCCCGCGCCTTCGCCTGCCGTCACGCCCCCACTGTCGCGGCCCGGGGCCCGCGGGGCCACCCGGCGGACCGGTCCGGGGTGCGCGGGCCCGGCCCCCGTACCAGGGTGGAGGGGTGAGACGCGGACGTCAGGAGCCGGGTTGGCTGCGCGGCGAGCCGCCGCCGCGCTGGGCCCGGATCGCGCCCGCGGTGGCCCTTGTCGGGCTGGTCCTCGCGCAGGCGCTCACCCCCGGTGACGTGGAGCTCGGCTATTTCCTGGCGGGCCTGCCCCCGGTGGCCGCCTTCGCGTACGGGGCGGCCGGGACCGCGGTCTTCGCCGCGATCGTCCTGCTGCTGCTGGGCGTGCACGAGCTCGGCGTCGCCCATGCCCGGGGCACCGATCTGGCCACCGTGGCCGTCGTCGGCGTGCTCAGCGTGGTGATCGCCTGGGTCCGCCAACGCCGGGACGCGCAGCTGGTCAGTGTGCGGACGGTGGCGGAGGCCGCCCAGCTCGCGGTCCTCCCGCCGGTGCCGGAACGGGTGGGCCCGGTGCGCTGCTCGGGCCTGTACCGGGCGGCGCAGCGCGGCACGCTGGTCGGCGGCGACCTGTACGACGTACGGGCCGGGCCGTACGGGGTGCGGGCCCTGGTCGGGGACGTACAGGGGCACGGGCTGGCGGCGGTCGCCACGGTCGGGGCGCTGCTCGGCGCCTTCCGCGAGGCCGTGATCGACGACGCCGGGC
This sequence comes from Streptomyces sp. BF23-19, assembly GCF_041106355.1. NCBI lineage: Bacteria > Bacillati > Actinomycetota > Actinomycetes > Kitasatosporales > Streptomycetaceae > Streptomyces > Streptomyces sp. BF23-19. The sequence continues at coordinate 16,347 of NZ_JBGBPT010000069.1, forward strand.
TCGGGGCGGTCGCGGCCCGGCTGGACCGCCGGCTGGTGGCGGACGCGGCGGCCGCCTCGGTCGAGCATCCGGAGCTGTTCGCCACGGCCGTGCTGCTGGAGTTCCCGCCCGGCCTGGATGTCGTACGGATCGTCTCGTGCGGGCATCCGCCGGCCCTGCGGGTCCGAGGACCGGCGGTGGAGGAGGTGGTCGTGGATCCGGGGCCGCCCCTGGGGCTGGGGCTCGCCGGCCCGAGCCCGCCGAAGGTGACGGAGCTGGCGGTGCACCCCGGGGACCAGCTGCTGCTGCACACCGACGGCGTGACGGAGGCCCGCGACGCGACGGGGCACTTCTACCCGTTGGCCGCCCGCGTGCCCGTACTGGCGCGGGACCCTGGGGGCCTGGTCGGGGCGGTGTGGCGGGACCTGTTGGCCTTCACGAACGGCGGCCCGAACGACGACGTGGCCCTGCTGCTGCTGTCCCTGGACGGCCGGGAACCGGTGACGTAGGCCGCCGTGCCCGGGCGGAGCCCGCTCGTCCAGGGGACCGCGGGGTCCGACCCCGCCCGGCCGGCGCCCGGCCGGTCGGGGCCCTGTCGTGCGGTGCGGCCGACAACCGACGCCTACGACTCCATGATGAACGCGCGCACCATCTTGCAGGTGACATTCGACGGCCGGTGGATCCCCGTCCGGACGGCCATCGTCCGGATCTTCCGGTTGGTGGCACGCCGAGCGTCGTACGTCCCCGAGTCGAGCAGGGATATCGCCAACCGCATCGCCTTCAGACGGCGGTTGTGGCTCTCGTACCACTCGCGGGGCAGCCCCGCCGGCAGTGGCTTCTTCTTGACGTGCTGGACGGTGGTGGCAGTGGCCATCTACAGCCTCCCAAACGGTAGTTGGCTTCCTGTCGTTCTCCCTCGATTTTACCGGGGACCACTGACAGAAACCCCTGGCCGGACGCAGCCCGGTTAGGGTTGACGCCATGGAGATCTGGATCAATCCCGCCTGTTCCAAGTGCCGCAGCGCCCTGACGCTGCTGGACGCGGAGGGCGCCGATTACACGGTGCGCCGCTACCTGGAGGACGTGCCCTCCGAGGACGAGATCCGCGAGGTGCTCGGCCGTCTCGGGCTGGAGCCGTGGGACATCACGCGCACCTCGGACCCGCTGGCCGAGGAGACCGGTGTCAAGGACCTGCCGCGCGAGGGGACCGACGCGGCGCGCGGGCTGTGGATCGCCCACCTCGCCGCCCACCCGAAGCTCATCCAGCGCCCGATCATCACCGCCGAGGACGGTACGGCCGTGGTCGGCCGCTCCGAGGAGGCCGTCCGCGAGGCCCTGTCCCGCAAGGGATAGGAGTGTCCCGCCCGGTCGGACGCGGCGGCCGAGGTCGAGGTGCCCGTCTCCGTCGACCTCGTGATGCCGCGCGGGAGCTGCAGAACCGTACTCAGCGGGCGAGCCGCCGGACGATCTCCTCGGCCGCCGTCAGCGGCAGCGCGTGGTGCGTGACCCCGGGCAGTACGTCGACACGCGCGCCCGGCAGCACCTCGCGCGCAGCACGGGCCGCGCGGCCGGAGTCGTGGCAGCGGGCGAGCCCGGCGAAGAGGACCTCGACCCGCGGGCCCGTGCCCGAGGGGTGCGCGAGCCCGGCCGGGTCCGGGCGCGGCCCGGTGACCGGCCGGACGGCGGGAAACCCGGCGCTCTCCTCCTGCAGCCGCAGCCAGGCCGGATCGAGCACGGCCCCGCGGGTCTCCCAGGCGAGGAAGGAGCGGATCCGGTCCGGGGTGGGTCGCGCCAGCATGGGCACGGCGCGCAGTACGTAGCCCGGGCGCAGCCCCGCGAAGACCTGGGTCGGGTCGAGCAGCACCAGACGGCCGAGCCGGGCCGGGCGCAGGGCGGCGTGGTGGGCCGCGATCCAGGCCCCGTACGAGTGCCCGGCGAGGGTCACCGGCCCGTGCGGGCCCAGCCCGTCGAGGACCGCGTCGAGCCAGCCGACCAGGTCCCCGACGGACCGGATCGCCCGGTCGGACGCCGGCACGCTGAGCCCGGGGTCGCCCACCAGGTCCACGGCGTGCACCTGGTGGGCGCGGGCCGCCCCGGCCGCGACGCAGGCCCCCCAGACGGTGGAGGTGGCCCCGCCGCCGGGCAGCAGCACCAGCGGTGGCGCGCCGGCCGGGCCGCAGCGGTTGACGCGGGTGACCCCGAACGGGGTGGGCAGGTCGACGGACTCGACGGGGCCGGGCCACCGGCCGAGCGCCGCATCGTAGGCGGCGCGGAAGGAAGACGTCCGACGCATGTCCCGCTCCGATGCCCGAGCCACTGTCTCCTCCGACCGTCGACTGTCGCGCAATCTCTCGCCAGGCGATAATCTCGCTCAGCGAGAGATTGCGCCAGGGGGAGATGTGGACGAGAACCGGAACCCGGACCACCGGGAACCCGCGAACGGGGAACCCGTGGACGAGGAACCGGTGAACGAGGAACCCGTGAGCGAGGAACCCGACAACCTCGGGCTGGTGCACCTGCTCCGCGCGGTGACCGTCGAATTCGGCCTGCGCCAGACCGACTTCGCCGCCCGCAACGGCATGCACCCCACCGACGTACGCGCCCTGATCTGCCTGCTGGACGCGGCCCGCGCGGACGAACCGGCCACCGCGGGCCTGCTCGGCGCCCGCCTCGGCCTCAACTCCGCCGGCACCACCGCCGTGATCGACCGCCTCGAACGACTCGGCCACGTGGCGCGCGTCCGCGACGACCACGACCGACGACGGATCCTGCTGCGCGTGGAACCGGCCGCGATCCGCCTGGGCCGGGAGTTCTTCGGACCCCTGATCGACGGCATGCTCCAGGTGCTCGACGGCTTCGACCCCGCCGAACGGGAGACCGTACGCCGCTTCCTGACGGCCACCCACGCCGTCTTCGCACCGGAGCCACGCCCATGACCACCCCCGACCAGGGACCCGGCGGCGCCGACCTGCACCTGGAACTCCCCGCCGAGGGCGCCCGCCGGACCGCCCTCGCCCAGGCCCTGCGCAGCGCCGTGCGCAGCGGCCGACTGGCCGGCGGGACCCTGCTGCCGCCGTACCGGACGCTGGCCGCCGACCTCGGGCTGGCCCGCAACGCCGTCGCCGACGCGTACGCCGAGCTGGTCGCCGAGGGCTGGTTCACCGCCCGGCAAGGCTCCGGCACCCGCGTCGCCGAAGGGATCGCCACCACCGACGCACCGACCGCCACGGTCGGACCCGCCCCCGACCGACCCCGCTACGACCTGCTCCAGGGCAAGCCCGACCCCGCCTCCTTCCCGCGGGCCGCCTGGGCCGCGAGCGCCCGCCGGGCCCTGGCCGAGGCGCCCACCGAGGCCTTCGGGCCCGGCGATCCGCAAGGCCGCCCCGAACTGCGCCGGGCCCTGGCCGGCTACCTCTCCCGGGCGCGGGGCGTGCGCTGCGGCCCCGAGAACATCGTGATCTGCTCCGGCTTCGCCAACGGACTACGGCTCCTGACGTCCGTCCGGCCCCCCGACTGGGCCGTCGAGGCGTACGGGCTGCCCTTCCACCACGGCATCCTCCGGACCGCCGGGGTCCACCCGCACCCCGTCCAGGTCGACGAGGACGGCGCCCGGCTGGGGGCACCTCCCGGCCGGAGGCTGGGGGAGGAGCTCCCCTCCCGGGTGCCCACGTTGCTGCTCACACCGGCGCACCAGTTCCCGACGGGCGGCCGCCTGCTGCCCGCACGGCGGGCCGCCGCCGTGGAATGGGCCCGACACACCGGTGCCGTGATCGTGGAGGACGACTACGACGGCGAGTTCCGCTACGACCGCAAACCGGTCGGCGCGCTGCAGGGACTGGCCCCCGAACACGTGGTGTACGCGGGCTCGCTGAGCAAGAGCCTCTCCCCGGCGCTGCGCCTGGGCTGGCTGGTCCTCCCGGACCGGTTGCGCGACCAGGTCCTGGCCGCGAAGGGCCTGCGGGAGTCCTGGGCGAGCACGCTGGACCAGCTGGCCCTGGCCGACTTCATCGAGTGCGGGGCGTACGACCGCCACGTACGCCGCATGCGCCTGCGCTACCGGGACCGCCGCGACCAGCTGGTCGCCGTACTGGCGGCACGCGCCCCGGAGGTCCGGGTGACGGGCATCTCGGCCGGCCTGCACGCCGTACTGGAACTCCCCCCGGGCCGGGAGTCCCCCGCCCTCGCGGCGGCCCACGCCGCGGGCCTGGCCCTGGACGGCCTCTCGGCCTACCGGCACCCGGCCGACCCGACCCCACCCCGCGAGGGCCTGGTGGTCGGCTACGCGGCACCCCCGGACTCGGCATTCGCCCGGGCGCTCGAAGTCCTGGCGGGGGTGGTGGGCCGGTAGGGCCGCGCGATCAGCCGCCGGACACCGGGGCCGCGGGCCAGGCGACGGAGGTCTCGGCCGCGACCCCGTAGCCGACGCCGGGAACGTCCCAGCCGTAGAGCCGGCCGACCTGGTCACGGAACCAGCCGGTGTCCGCCGCGTCGGCGATCGTGTCGGCGCCGACCTCGTCCCACGTGGCGCGGACGGCGGCCTGGACCCGCGGGTCCATCTCCCAACCGTCCAGCCGGATGCGGTCCTGGTCGTCGAGGACGAGCTCGGCGTCACCGGCGAGCTGCTCCCACAGGGCCGCCGCCTGATCGACGGTGCTCTGCCAACCGTCACCGGTGACGCGGTGAAGGATGCTGGTGTAGAGCGCGATGCTCGGAATCGCCGTGGAGGCCTGGGTGACGGCCGCGCCCGCGACGACGGTGTGGGCGTGGCCCGTGCCCCCCAGCCGGGTGTTGATGGCGCGGGCGGTGTCTTCCAGGTGCTGCTTGGCCGCGCCGATGGTTCCGGCCCGGTAGATGGGGGCGGTGATGTCGGAGCCGACGTACGACAGCGCGACGGTCCGGAATCCCTCGGCGAGCAGACCCTTGGACTCCAGTACGTCGATCCACATCTGCCAGTCGGCGCCGCCCATGACCTGCACGGTCGCATCGCGCTCGGCCTCGTCCGCGGCCTCCAGGTGCAGCGCGCCGACCTGCGGGACGCCGTCCTCGAACACGAGCGTCTTCGCGCGGTAGTCGGTGCCGAGCGGCTTGATGACGGAGTGGTGGACCTCGCCGGTCAGCGGGTCCGTCCGACGCGGGGCCGCGATGCTGTAGATGAGCAGGTCGACCTTGCCGAAGCGGGCGGCGAGCCGGCTCGCGGCCTCGTCCTTGACGCCGTCGGAGAAGGCGTCGCCGTTGAGGAAGCTGAAGTCGGCGCCGGCCTCGGCGGCGAGTTCGGCGGTCCGCGCGGTGCGATACCAGCCCGCGCCGGCGGTACGCCGCTCGGTCTCGGCGGCCTCGAAGGCGATGCCGAGCCCGCGCATCCGGTGGCCGCGCAGGCCGACCAGCGTCGCGGCCAGCCCGTAGCCGGCGCTGGAACCGATGACGAGGGCGACGGGACCGGGCCGGTCACCGACAGGCTCGGGCGCCTGCTCCCACATCCGGTCGACCACCGCCTCGCAGCCGACCGGGTGGCTGTTGACGTACAGGTAGCCGCGGTTGCCGGGCTTGATCTCGCGGAGGCTCACTCGTGGGGTCCTTCGGGTGCGGGAATCGTGAACGACGGTCGCCGGCCCGGATCTCGCCCGGGAGGGGCCCTGTCCACATCCTCGGCGAGCACGCCCCGCCCGCACGATGTTGATCTTCACCAGAAGTGCCCGCCCATTCTTGTGGGTGTCCTTGGAAGGGGGCGAGGGGCGATCGGCCGGGGCCGGATCGGGGAGCGGGGGGCTCCGGGGGGGGCGGGAGCCGATCGACCGGGGTCCCGCCCCTCTTCACCCCGCCCCCACCTCCCACCCCCTAGGGTGGCTGGAGTGACAAAGAGGACGTATCGCATCAAAGGACCGTCGTGAACGAGGAGCAGCAGCCGCACGGCCGGCCGACCCCGACCCCGCCGACCCCGCCGACCCCGCCCGGCCTCCCCGGCGAGGGCTCGGAGCGGGTCGGGCGACGGGGGGTCGACTGGATGTTCGGTGGGGTGTACGGGACCGTTCTGGCCAGTGCGCTGTTGGCCGCGCTGCACCAGAAGGGGGAGGAGTTCACCCCGTACTACGACGCCAGCTGGGTGCTCGTGACGGCCGCGACCGCCGGGCTCGCGCACGGCTACGCGCACCACATGGCCTCCCACCTGCAGGACTCCGCCGCGCACCGGTGGCGGTTGCTGGGGCTGACGCTGTGGAACGAGTGGCCGCTGATCGTGGCCGCCCTGCCCACCGTCCTGCTGCTGGTCGCCGCCGGGCTGTTCGGGTGGGACGCCTACGCGGTGACCGCCGTCGGGCTGGGGCTGAACACGGCCCTGCTGTTCGCCTGGGGCGCGCTCGTCGCGCTCCGCGTGGGCCACCGACTCGGCTCGGCCCTGGCGATCGGCATGGCGGACGCCACGATCGGCCTGGCCATCATCGTGGCGAACGCGGTGATCAAGTAGGGAGCTGCGCCTCCGCCTCGGCCAGGATCTCCGTCAGCCGGGCTCCGAACTCCGCCCCGCGCGGATCCGGCACGCCCGTCCGGGCCGCGGTGAGCAGCGCGTCCAGGGCGCGCCCGTAGGCGCCCGGTACGTCGCTCCAGCCGGGCAGTTCGTGCACGCCTTCGGTGCCGCGCAGTTCGAGTCCCACCCCGGCGGCCGCGCGCGGCGCGCCCAGGCTGAGTACGGCGGTGCTGGCCGCGCCGGAGGTGTGGCGCAACGCGAGTTGGACCACGTCGGAGGGGCCTCGGGTGGCGCTGATCGCGGTGACCTCGCCGAGGACCGGGATCAGGACGGAGAGGGCGTGCGGGCCGACGTCCCACAGTCCGCCCTTGGCCTTGCGCCAGGGCGAGTCGGCGTAGGCGCTGGGTGTTCCGTCGGACGGGAAGACGGCGCCGAGCCAGTGGGCCGCGGCCGTGAACCAGCCGGAGCGTGCGGCCTGTTCCTCGACCCAGCTCGCGGTGGGCTCGGCGAAGCGCAGGGTGAGGAAGACGACGGAGGCGACCTGGTGGCGCGCGGCGGCTTCGGCGACGGCGCGTGCGTCTTCCACGGTGGTGGCGACGGGCTTGTCGAGGAGCAGGTGGCATCCTGCGGCGGCGGCGCGGACGGCCATGGTGGCCTGTACGTCGGGCGGCAGGGCGAAGGCCACGGCGTCACACTCGGCGAACAGCTCGTCGGGGTCTTCGTACACCTTCACGCCGTACTCGTGCGCCAGCTCGGCCGCGGCTTCGGGCCGGCGGCCCCACACCCCGACGAAGTCGGAGCCGGCGTGCGCGGCGAGGGCGGGGGCGTGGGTGCGGTGCGCCCAGGGGCCGGTGCCCAGCAGTCCGACCCTGGGGCGGCGGCCTGCTGGGGCCTGATCGGTGGCTCCGTCGGCGACGCGTTCGGCGGCGCTCTCGATGGGGCCCTCGGCGGAGTTCAAATCAGACGAAATGCTCACGTGGTCAGTCTGCCCCACCCGGACGGGCGCGCCGTCATCAACCCGCACAACCCGCCCGACCTGCGGTGCAAACCTCGGTAACACGGGGTTCACACACGGGCAACGGAAGAGAAATCGCGGGCGGGCACGCTGCGGTCATCACCGCAGCGACGAAACAGCGACCAGCAGCACCCGCAGAGTCTGAGGATGGGGCCCGTGAGCTACAAGGCTGAGTACATCTGGATCGACGGCACCGAGCCGACGGCGAAGCTTCGCTCCAAGACGAAGATCCTCGGGGACGGCGACGCGCTGCCGATCTGGGGCTTCGACGGATCGAGCACGAACCAGGCCGAGGGCCACGCGTCCGACCGCGTCCTCAACCCGGTCTTCTCCTGCCCGGACCCGATCCGCGGCGGTGACAACGTCCTCGTCCTGTGCGAGGTCCTGAACATCGACATGACCCCGCACGAGTCGAACACGCGCGCGCTGCTGCGTCCGATCGCCGAGAAGTTCGCCGGCCAGGAGCCGATCTTCGGCATCGAGCAGGAGTACACCTTCTTCGACGGCACCCGCCCGCTCGGCTTCCCCGTGAACGGCTTCCCGGCCGCGCAGGGCGGCTACTACTGCGGTGTCGGCTCGGACGAGATCTTCGGTCGCGACATCGTCGAGAAGCACCTGGACCACTGCCTCGCGGCGGGCCTGAGCATCTCCGGCATCAACGCCGAGGTCATGCCCGGTCAGTGGGAGTTCCAGGTCGGCCCCGTCGGTCCGCTGGAGGTCTCGGACCAGCTGTGGATCGCGCGCTGGCTGCTCTACCGCACCGCCGAGGACTTCAACGTCTCCGCGACGCTGAACCCGAAGCCGGTCAAGGGCGACTGGAACGGCGCGGGCGCGCACACCAACTTCTCCACGAAGGCGATGCGCGAGGACTACCGCGCGATCATCTCCGCGTGCGAGGCGCTGGGCGAGGGCAGCAAGCCGCTCGACCACGTGAAGAACTACGGCGCCGGCATCGACGAGCGCCTGACGGGTCTGCACGAGACCGCCCCCTGGAACGAGTTCAGCTACGGCGTCTCGGACCGCGGCGCCTCGGTCCGTATCCCGTGGCAGGTGGAGAAGGACGGCAAGGGCTACATCGAGGACCGCCGTCCGAACGCGAACGTGGACCCGTACGTGGTGACCCGCCTCATCACGGACACCTGCTGCACGGGCCTGGAGAAGGACGGCCTGGTCTGAGGACCAGGTCAGGAGACAGCGCAGCCGGGAACAGCACCACCCGCAACAGCACCACCCGGACCGCGTCCGGCCGATGACCACTGACAGCGCCCGCCACGCCCCCCCGGGGCCGGCGGGCGCTGTCAGTGGCGTGTGGGACGGTGTGACCATGTTGGCGATCAAGATCCAGACGGAGCGCGGCGAGTCCTACGAACGCCCCGCGCTCGGCATGTTGTCCGAACTGGTGGAGCGCATCGGCGCGGACGGGGACCACTTCGTCGTCGTCGAGCGGATCGTCGAGGACCCGGACGTCTACATACAGGTCTGGCGCGACGCGGGCGCCGACTACCAGTTGGAGCACCGGGACGGGTCCGCGGAGCGGCACTTCCAGGCGTATCTGCCCACGGCGGCCGAGGTGGTGGAGGTCATGGCGCGCTGGGCCCGTCAGGAGAAGGGCTGGGACGTCGGGCCGGGGTGGCAGCCGCTGCACCTCGACTGAGGGTCGACTTTGTCCGGGATTGACAGGGGCGTGCGCTCGACATGTGAGATTTCGATCCACGCTGTGAGACGGGGCCTGCCTTGGGGACATGACATCTGGTTGAATGGCGTCATGGCCAGCCATTCGCACACCTCGTCAGGTCGCAGCGACCTCGAGCCTTTCTGGCCGTCCCGTCAGGATCACGATTACGACCGGGAGTGTTGCCGCGCGAAGAACGCGCCGGCCCTCTAAAGCCCCGGGATCACCTCTCCGACCTTCCCCGAGGCCTTCGGTCTGCGCGGTATCGACATCGACGACGTACGCACGTCTCCTGCCGACCACTCCGCGTGAAAGAGCTGACCACTCATGGCGAACACCCGCTCCCTCTCCTCCGCCGCCACCGCTGCGACCTCTCCCCTGACCTATCCGCCCAGTCCGCGCCACCGGCTCCGTTCCGTCGACCGAGACGAAGTGGCTCGCGTCGTGGACCTCCTGCCGCCGGGTGCCACCTGGCTGCCCGCGCCTCAGCACACCCTGCCGACGCTGCCGGGCCAGCCGCCGATGATCGGCTACCTGGTGCTCGTACCGGCCGACCAGCAGCCGCCGATCGCCTTCGCGCCGCAGGCGGTGGCCACCCCGGTCCCGTCGGCTCCCGCCGCCTCGGCCCCGGCCGGCCCGGGTGACGGCCTGGTCCGGATCGACTCGGCGCAGCGCACCGCCGAGGTCGACGGCCAGGTGCTCGACCTGACGTACCTGGAGTTCGAGCTGCTGGCCCACCTGGTGCGCCACCCGCACCGGGTGCACAGCCGGGACCAGCTGGTCACCACCGTCTGGGGCTACGGGCACGTCGGCGACGGCCGGACCGTGGACGTCCACATCGCCCGGCTGCGCCGCAAGCTGGGCGCCTCCCACCGCGCCGCGATCCAGACGGTGCGCCGGGTCGGCTACAAGTACGCCCCCTGAGCCGCCGGTTGACCTGACGGCGGTGGGCCCGTACTCCCCAGGGGAGTACGGGCCCACCGTCGGTCGGCGAACGGGCGCCGCGCGACTTCTACGCGGCTCCTACGCGGCCTCGGCCCTGCGGCCCGCGACGAAGCCCAGCAGGACGTCGACCGCGAGGAAGACGACCAGGCTGATCCCGAGCAGCGGGACGAACCAGCCGATGAGCGCGGTCACCGCGGCCACCGGCAGCAGCACCGTCACCGGGAGCTTGCGCCAGGCGCCGCGCGACGGCGCGCGGCCGGCGGACAGCGTGCGGTCCTTCGTCGGCCGGCGGAGCCACCACATGCGGTAGCCCCAGAAGACGAGGAACATCACGGCGACGGCGAGCGCGGCGAGCGCGATCTGGTTGACGAGCCCGAAGGTCGTGCCCATGTGCAGGTCGATGCCGAAGCGGGTCATCTGGGCGAGGACCGGGTAGTCGGCGAAGCGCAGTTCGTCCATGACGCGGGCGTCGGCGGGGTCGACGGCGACCGAGTCCAGGTGCACCGGCACCAGCTTGTCCTGCTCCTTGATGACGTACCCCTTGCCCTTGGCGGGCAGGGTCACGCGGAGCGCCTCGGTGACACCCGCGGCCCGGGCGGCGTCCACGGCCTTGTCTATGCCGACGTCGGTGGTGGGTGCGGGCGGCGGGGCCATCTGCGTGCCGTCGGGCATGGTGTGTCCGGCGTGCTCGTCGGAGCCGGCGGCCGCCCCGGCGCCGAGCTGCGCGGAGACGGCGGGGGTGGCCCCACCGAGGCTGTCCTGGAGTTCGCCGATGTTCTCACCGGCGTACTTCGACCAGGTCAGGCCGGTGGCGGAGAGGACGACGAGTCCGGCGACGGCCCACAGGCCGACAGCCCCGTGCCAGGACAGGGTGCGGCGGTGGCCGGTGGCCCCCCGGTCGGGGAGGACGAGCTGCGACTTCCGCTTGCGGCGGCGGCCGATCCACAGGGCGAGGCCGCCGAGGGCGACCACCCACATCCAGCTCGCGGCGAGCTCGCTGTAGTTCCGGCCGAACTCACCGAGCTGGAGGCTGGAGTGGAACTCGCTGAGCCAGGCCCGCAGCGGCAGCGCGTCGCCGACGGTGGCGAGCTGCCCGCGCACCTCGGCCGTATACGGGTCGACGAAGACGGTGAGGGTCTCGCCCTCGGGGAGGCCCGGGCTCTCCATGATCACCCGGGTGGTGGCCTCGGTGTCGGGGGCGGGCCAGACGGACACGACCGCACCCTCGGGGGCGGCGTCCATGGCCGCGTCGACCTGGGCGCTGAGCGGCAGGGCGCTCTCGCCGACGCGGGCGACGGTCAGTTCGTCGGAGTAGATGATGCTCTCGGCCTGCCAGGAGACGGCGTAGAGCAGCCCGGTGGCGGCGGCGAGGAAGATCAGCGGGGCGACGAGCAGGCCCGCGTAGAAGTGCATGCGCAGGAGCAGCGGGCGTACGGCGGCCCAGCCGCTGCCGCGGTTCTTGGCCGTCGCGGCCGGTTCGGCGTCCGGGGTGCGGACGTCTTGAGCCTCGTCAAGAGACATGGGGATCCTAGGTGTTGGCGAAGACACGGGGAATCAGCCCCAGGTCTCGCCGCTTCGCCAGGTCAGGCGTGGGCGGGCCGGCCGGGGGCCGTGAAGCGCGGGAGCGGAGCGCGTCCGGGCGGCCCGCGGCGCACCACGGCATGGGCGTGTACGGCTCCGCGCAGGCGGCGCGGCCGTTCGTACCGGGCGGGGAGGACGGGCGGGGCCGGTACGGCGGCCACCCGTGCGCGGACCAGGGCGAGCGCGCGGGCGAGCGGCCGGGCCGCGTGGAGCGCGGCGGTGGCCAGGACCCGGGCCAGCCGGAAGACGGCGGCCTCGCCGCGTGCGAGCCAGGCGGCGCAGAGCAGCGCGGCGAGCACGTGGGCGGCGATCATTCCGGCGCCGCCATGACCGGCCATGCCGACCATGTCGGCCATGTCGTTCATGCCCGTGGTGCCTGCCATCCCTGTGGCGCCCGCCATATGGGCCAGGTCGGCCGCGCCGGAGGCTTCGGCGGCCATCGCGCCCGCGTCCGCGGCCGGCACCGGGTGGTGACCGTGCATCGGGGCGGGAGCGGCGAACGGCTTCGCGGCCGCGCTCCCCGAGAAGACCAGGTGCAGCGCGCCCTGCACGGAGAGCACCGCGGCGGTGATGCCCACGGGGCCCCGCCGTCGCCCGGCGGCGAGCCATGCGAACCCGCCGGTCACCCCGAAAGCACCCAGAAGGCCGAAGAAGGGGATATCCGTGCCGGACATGTACGAATGCCCTATCGCGCCCAAGGCGACGCACATCGCCGCGAAGATTGCGGCTCGCGTGGCGCGCATCGGCGCGAATGATTCGAACATGGCCGGGACATGTTCGCACGGGGTGCCTCGGTTCCCGCCAGAGGCTTATCCGATCATGAGCAGATGAATCCAATTCCGTGGGGAGCGGTGTACGCCGGCGGGGTCCAGCTCGGGGCGTACGCCTTGCAGCGCACCGGGGCCGCCGAGCGGGAGCGCCTGCTCCGGGACTGCTCGACGAACGTCGACAATCTCGCCGCCGGACGCTGGGAGACGCTGCTCAGCAGCGCCCTCGTCGTCGAGGAGCCCATGCCCCTGCCGTACGCGCTGCTGCTGGTCGCGGTCCTCGGATACGCCGAGTACGCGTACGGAGCCTGGTGGGCGGCCGCGGTGTTCCTGTTCGGGCACGCCGCGGCGACCCTCCTCGTCTACGGCGCCCTGCGCACCACGACCGATCAGCCGACCCGGCGCGCGTTGGACGTGGGGACGAGCTACGGGTTCAACGCCGTGCTCGGCTCGTTGACCTCGGCCCTGCCGCGCGGGGCGGTCCGTACCGCCGCGCGGGTGGGGCTGCTGGCGCTCGCGGCGGCGCCGGTGGTCCGGCGCGGGCGGACCTTCACGGACGCCGGGCACCTGGCCGCGCTCGGGGTGGGCATCGGGGTCTCGCCGGCCTTCGATTGCCTTTCCGGGGCGAAACATCAGAAAATTACATGAACCACACCCAGCAGGAGCCGCCACGATGACCGCCACCCCGTCCACCACCGTCGCCAACCTTCGCGACCTCGGCGGCACCCCGCTCTCCGGCGGCCGCACCGTCCGCCCCGGCCTGGTCCTGCGCTCCGGCCAGCTCGACCGGCTCGACCTCGACGCCGACCCGGTGGTGGCCGCGCTGGGCCTGCGTACCGTCATCGACTTCCGCACCGACGCCGAGCGCGCCGACCACCCCGACCGGATACCCGCCGGGGCCCGGGTCCTGATCGGCGACGTCCTCGCCGACAAGTTGGACTCCGCCAGGATGCCCGCCGCGGTGCAGCTCAAGGACCTGCTGTCCGACCCGGCCGTGGCCGAGGAGCACCTGGGCGGCGGGCGGGCACAGGCGCTGTTCGCCGACACCTACCGGTCCTTCGTGAACTCCGGCTCCGCGCAGGCCGCATACCGGATGCTGCTCACCGAGGCCGCCGACGCCGACTCGGGCCCGCTGCTGTTCCACTGCACGGCCGGCAAGGACCGGACCGGCTGGGGCGCGACGGTCGTCCTGGCGCTGCTGGGCGCGGACGACGAGACGCTGATGGCCGAGTACCTGTCCGTCAATCCGGCGGTCAAGCAGGCTTTCGCCCCGATGATCGAGGGCTTCACGGCGGCCGGCGGCGACCCGGACATCGCGCTCGCGCTGATCGGCGTCTTCCCCTCCTACCTGCGGGCGGCACTGGACGAGGTCGAGACGCGGTACGGCTCGATGGAGAAGTACGTGCGTGAGGGGCTCGGTGTCGCCGACGAGACGGTCGAGGCGCTGCGCGCCCGTCTGGTGGCCTGACCCCCGCACTCCGCACCCCCCGCGTCGGGACCGGGACCCGGCGCGTGGACCGGGACCCGGCCCGCGGACCGTTACGCGGCCGGGGGACCCGGATCGGTGACCATCCGACGATTCGCTCGTTCTGCTGAACGTGACTGCGCCGGATACCGCCACCCGCTCCATGCCTCCCGTGTCTCCCGTGCCGCCGGACGTCGAGCAGGCCGAGGCCGCCATCGTCGAGCACTACCCCCGGCTGGTGCGGCTCGCCTATCTGGTGCTGCCGCCCGCCCTCGGCCGCAACCGGCGGGTGCTCACCGCCCACTCGCTGGTCCAGCGGGCACTGCCGCGCGGGCGGCGGGATTCGGCGGCGGCCGCGGCCGCCGTGCAGGGCGGGGTTCCGGGGCAGCGGGGCGGGCCGGACGACTCCGGGTACGCGTACGTCCGGCTGCGCGTGCTGCGCGCCGCGCTGGAGGCGGGGATTCCGCTGACCTTCCGGGCGCTGCCGAGGCGGGCGCAGCTCCCGCCGGTGCTCCCTCAGGTGTGGGGGCTGCGGCTGTTCCCCCGCTCGGGCGGGGCCGAGGAGCTGGCCCTCGACCAGTGGTTGGCCACCCTCGACGGGCCGGGCCGGGCCGCCTGTGTGCTGCGGGCGCTGGAGCGGCTCTCGGAGCCGGAGGTGCTCCGGGTGCTCGACGAGGCCGGGGTTCCGGATCCGGCCGCGGCAGTCGCGGAGTCCGGGGATCCGGCGAACGACGCGCTGTTCGCCTCCCCCGAGTTCGACCCGTGCGTGCTCCAGGCCCGGCCCACCGATCTGCTGCGGCGGCGGCGTCTCGGGCGGGCCGCGCTGGCCGCCGGGGCCGCGCTCGCCGTGTGCGGGGCGCTGCTCGCGCTGCCGGGTGGGGGCTGGGGCTCGGACGGGGCCGCCGCCCCGCTGTACTCGCGCAACGCCGCGGCCGAGCAGGCCCTGGATCCCGGGAAGTTGGTCCGTGCCGCGCCCATCCTCTGGCGCACGTCCTCCCGTACGGACTTCTCCACCTGGCCCGCCCGCGGCGACCGGGCCGGCGACACGGAGCTGCTGCGCCGGGCGCTGGCCGTGTGGGCCCGGCCCGGTCCGTCGGTGGTCACCTCGGCCACGCCGGGCACGCCCGTCGGGCCGCCGATGGGACCGGCGCAGCTGCTGTTCGCGGGTGCCGTGGACCAGGCCGTCGTGGTCCTGATGTACGACGGGCTGCGCGTGGTGCGCTACGCCGAACCGCGGACCGGGACCGCGGGCGCCGCCCTCGACTTCGCCCGGACCGACGGCGCCTCGGCGGACACCGCGACCGCGCTGGTGCTCAGCCGGGTCGACGGCAACGTCCGCTACCTCACCGCGCCCTGGGTGACCGGCGCGGCCCTGCGGGACCTGCTCAAGCCCACTGCCCCGGTGGTGGCGCTGAAGCCGACCCCGGACGGGGTGACCCCGCCGGTGGCGGGCCCGGCGCCGGCGGGCACCTGTACGAGCTGGAACGCGCTGGCCCTGACGGGCGACGGCGCCACCCGGCTGATCACCGACCTCGGTGAACTGACCCCGGCCCGGCTGACGTCGGGCGCGCCGGGCGCCGAGCGCGATGTGACGGAGGCGGCGGAGCTCGGGGACTGGTCGAGGATCGCGTGTCTGCTGCCGGCGGTCCGCTCGCACGGGGTCCGTACGGTCAACGCGTGGACGTACGCGAAGCAGCCCCTGCCGGAGGGCGACGGGACGGCGGCCTGGCTCTGCACGCGGGCCGAGACCTGGCAGGGTGCGGCGGACCGGGTGCAGGCGCAGTTCCTGGCCCCGGGTGCGCCGACGGCGGCGCAGGCGGCCCGGTCGGAGGGGTCGGCGGCCTGCGGGCCGCGGGAGCCGCGGGTGCTGGCGGGCGTGCTGTGGAAGTCGCGGGCGGGCCAGTGGTACGTACTGGCGGCGGGCAGCGCTCAGTTCGCCTCGCTGTCGGTGTCGGGCGGCGGGGTGAGCGGGTCGGCGAACGGCAACCGGCTGGCGGTGAAGGCGCCCGCGGGTGCCCAGGTGGACCTGTCGGGCAAGCTGACGGACGGGACGAAGGCGGGCGTGCTGCGGTAGACCTTCACACCCTCGCGGGTGGGTGAAGCTTCAACAGTCAGAAACTGTTGGGCAGTTGGCGGGATCCGGACATGACGGTCGCAGTCGACACATGGCATGATCTGATTCCGGTTACCACGCGGTAACCCCCAACACCCCTCCCCCACCCGAAGGTCACCCCACGTGCGCACGCTCGCCCGACGCCTCCTCATACCCGGCTTGACCGCCCTCGCCCTCACCGCCACCGGCTGCGGCTCGACCTCCCACACCGGCGCCGCCGAACCGGCCGCCCCCGCCGCCGTCACCCCCTCGTCCGACGGCACCTCGCAGCAGCTCGACGTGGCCGCGGCCCCGCAGGGGACGTCCACCCCGGCGGCCGTGGCCCGGGCCGACGGGAAGGGCAGGACCGAGAAGTCCGCGCTGAAGGTCGCCTCCTACGACCGGGCGACCGGCCGGGCCGTCATCGCCAAGGGCGCGCAGACGCCCGGCCGTTCGCCCGCGCCCGGCAAGTCGTCCGAGACCGGCAAGTCGCCCGAGGCCGGCAAGTCTCCGGAGGCAGGCAAGTCCCCGGAGGTCGGGAAGTCCCCCGACGCCGGGAAGTCTCCGGAGGCCGACAAGCCCGTCGCGGTCGGCGATGTCATCGCCAGCGCACCGGCCCCCGGCGCCCCCTCGGGTCTGCTCGCCAAGGTCACCGAGGTCGTCGGCAAGACCGACCAGGGCACCGAGGTCAAGACCGCCGCCACCACGCTGGCCGCCGTCCTGGGCGACGACAAGGCCGACGGCAAGGTCCCCGTGGACCCGGCGGCGGTCACCGTCGAACCCCTGACGAAGGGCGTCACCTTCTCCTGGGCCAAGGGTCCGGGCCTGACCTTCGGCCCCGAGGGCGCGAAGCTGCCGCTCGGCAACCTGCGGCTCGACGTCAACGCCTCCGTGGACACCGCCCCGGACGCCCCCGCCTCGGCCGGCGCCTCGGTGTCCGGGTTCGTCCAGCTCGCCCCGCAGGTCGAGTTCGCGTACGACGGCGGCGCCGGCGGGGCCCCCGGCCCGCGCGGCGCCTTCCTCGGCATGAGCGGTGACTGGTCCTCGCAGTGGAAGCTCCAGGGCCGCGCCGCCGCGAGCACCGGAGCGCCCAAGCGGATCCCGTTCGCCAAGCTGCACAGCTCGCCCGTCATCCAGGTCGGCCCGGTGCCGGTCGTCGTCAACCTCGACCTGACCTGCTACATCCAGGTGGAGGCCGACGGCCGCGTGACCGTCGAGGTCCAGCAGGACGTCAAGGGCGACTTCAAGGTCGGCGGCAGCTACGCCTCGGGCAAGGGGTGGACCCCGGTGAGCGCCTCGAACGTGAAGAGCACGCCGGTCAAGGCGAGCGTCACCGCCACCGGAAAGGTCAAGGGCGCGATCGGCGCCGAGGCCTCCGTCGGTCTCTACGGGGCCGTCGGCGTCACCGCGGACTTCGCCCCGTACGTGCGCGGTGAGGGCGACATCAAGGCGGCCGCGTCCAGCGACGGCAAGACCTCCCTGGAGGGCGCCTGGGCGCTGTACGGCGGCTTCGACCTGAGCGGGAACCTCCAGCTCCAGCTGTCGCTGTTCGGTACGCCCGTCTTCGAGCGCAAGATCCCGCTGGGCACCCTCAACCGCGAGTGGGCGCTCTCGACCGGCCACATCAAGCGATAGTCGGCGGGACGCCGGTACGAACACGAACACTGCCCGGGTGCGCAAGCGCCCGGGCAGTGGCATGTCGGAGAAGTCCTCGCAAGGGGCTTCTCCTCCCACCTACCCATCAGTACATTGACGCCATGTCTAATACGCCGCTCGCGCCCGCCCCCGTGGCGTCGGAACACGTGGACCTGAGGCCCCGGAACGTGTCCTTCGGCTGGGAGGACACCCCGCTCCACTGGCTGCCCGGCGACCCCTTCGCCGGGCACATGATCAATGTGCTGCACCTCCTGCTCCCCGCGGGAGAGCGCTGGTTCGTGCACGTCTACAAGCAAGTGCTCCCGTACATCGAGGACGAGCGACTGCGGGCGGACGTCGTCGGCTTCATCGGCCAGGAGGCCATGCACGCCACCGCCCACGACGACGTGCTCCCCCACCTGAAGCGGCTGGGGCTCGATCCGACCCCCTACACCGCGCAGGTGGACTGGCTGTTCGAGAAGCTCCTCGGCGACCGGACCCTGCCGCCGGGCCGGGCCCGCCACTGGTGGCTGATGGAACGGGTCGCGATGATCGCGGCGATCGAGCACTACACGGCGTTCCTGGGCGACTGGGTGCTGAACGCCGACGCGCTGGACCGGCGGGGCGCCGACCCCACCATGCTGGACCTGCTGCGCTGGCACGGGGCGGAGGAGGTCGAGCACCGCTCGGTGGCCTTCGACCTCTTCATGCACGTCGACGGCAACTACCGGCGACGGGCCCGCACCTGGGCGACCGCCTTCTCGGCCTTGGTGTTCCTGTGGCAGCGCGGGGTGCGCTTCTTCATGGAGAACGACCCGCACCTGGTGGACGGCAACGCCTCCTTCGGGAAGTTCTTCGTGGCCGGGCAGCAGGGGGTGCTCCCGTCGACGGGAGCGATGCTGAAGTCCATCCCGAAGTACCTCTCCCGCACCTACCACCCCTCGCAGGAGGGCTCGACGGCCCAGGCGGTGGCCTATCTCGCCGCCTCCCCCGGCGCGAACGGCGGGGTGCGGGCATGAGGCGCGCCCTCGCCGTCACGGCCGCCCTGGGCGCGGCCTGGATGACCCGGCGCGCCCTGCAGCGCCGCGTCGACAGGTCCCCGCTCTGGCCGCTGCCGGCCCTGGAGACCCCGGTCTCGGGCCACTCCCCGCGCCGGGCGCTGCGCGCGCTGATCGTCTCCCGTACGGAGCCCGCGCACGGCGTGCTGCAGTTGACCCTGGAGTCACCGGAACTCCCGGCGTGGACCCCGGGCGCGCACGTGGACGTCACCCTGCCCTCGGGCCTGGTCCGCCAGTACTCGCTGTGCGGCGACCCGGCGGACGCCGGCCGGTACACGATCGCGGTCCGGCTGATCGAGGACGGCCGGGGCGGCTCCCGCGAGGCGCACGCGCAACTGGTCGAGGGCGCCGAGCTGGAGCTGCGCCCGCCGCGCAACCGCTTCGAGCTGGTCCCGGCGGCCTCGTACGTCTTCGTCGCGGGCGGCATCGGCATCACCCCGATCCTCCCGATGTTGCGGGCCGCCACGGCGGCGGGCGCCGACTGGACCCTCCTCTACGGGGGCCGCACGCGCGCCTCGATGCCCTTCCTGGCCGATCTCGCGCCCTACGGCGACCGGGTGTCGGTCCTCGCCGAGGACGAGACGGGCCTGCCCGATCTGGCCGCGGTGTCGGCGGCCGGACCGGGCACGGCGGTCTACTGCTGCGGTCCGGAGCCGCTGATGCGGGCCGTCACGGCGGCGGCCGCGGATCCGGCGGCGGTGCACCTGGAGCGGTTCGCCCCGGAGGGCGAGGCCGGTCCGGGGCGGGCCTTCACGGTCGAACTGCGCCGCTCGGGCCGGGTCGTCGAGGTGGCGGCGGACGAGAGCACGCTGGCCGCGGTGCGCCGGGAGCTGCCGGACACCCCGTACTCCTGCGAGCAGGGTTTCTGCGGGACCTGCCAACACCGGGTGCTGGCGGGCGGGGTGGACCACCGCGACGAGCTGCTCACGGACCAGGAGCGCGAGGACTCGATGCTGCTGTGCGTCTCGCGCGCGAAGGGGGACCGACTGGTCCTGGACCTGTGAACGCTCCCCAGTAGGGTGTCCGCATGACAACCGGGGTGCGACGCAGGATGGGTGTCGAGGAGCGGCGGCAGCAGCTGATCGGGGTTGCCCTGGAGCTGTTCAGCAACCGCTCGCCCGACGATGTGTCGATCGACGAGATCGCGGCGGCCGCGGGGATATCCCGGCCGCTCGTCTACCACTACTTTCCGGGCAAGCTGAGCCTGTACGAGGCCGCGCTGCGGCGGGCGGCCGACGAGCTGGCGCTGCGGTTCGTGGAGCCCCGGGAGGGGCCGCTCGGGGCGCGCCTGCTGCGGGTGATGGGGCGGTTCTTCGATTTCGTCGACGACCACGGGCCGGGTTTCTCGGCGCTGATGCGGGGCGGTCCGGCCGTCGGCAGCAGCCGGACGAACGCGATGATCGACGAGGTCCGGCAGGCGGCGTACGAGCAGATCCTCACGCACCTGGGCATCGGGCTGGACCGTACGCCCGCGCGCATGGAGCTCGTGGTGCGGTCCTGGGTGTCGCTCGCCGAGTCCACCGCGCTGATCTGGCTGGACGGGCGCCGGATCCCGCGGAGCGAACTGGAATTGCAGCTGGTGCACGACTTCGCCGCGCTGGCCGCCGTGAGCGCCGCGTACGACGCGGAGATGGCGGGGATCCTCGTACGGATCCTGGCCGACGAACCCGCCGACGGGCCCTTCGGGGAGCTGGTCGGGCGGCTCGTCGGGCTGGTGCCGGGCGGGGCCTCGCAGGAAATCCCCTAGGAACGGGACGGGTCCCGGCCCCGGTGGCGAAGCCGCGTCGAATCCGGGGTGTGGCGGCCGCCCATGATCATCGATAATGCCCGCGTGATCATTGACGACGAGATCCTGTTCCGGCCGGCCGTGGAAAAGGACGCCGGCACGCTCGTGCAGCTGTACGACCAGGCTGCCCGGTGGATGCGCAAGCACGGGATCGATCAGTGGAAGCCGGGCGACAAGGACGCCGAGCACTTCCGGTCGAAGATGCGCGAGGGCGAGGTGTGGCTCGCCGGTGACGCCGACGGGCGCGTCTGCGGGGCCTACGAGTTGTGGTGGTCCGACGAGGAGGCCTGGGGAGTCCAGCCGCCCGTGGCGGGCTACGTGCACCGGCTGATGGTGGCGCGCGAGGTGGCCCCCGCGGGGGCCGGGCGGCGGCTGCTCGAACACGCCGAGCGCCGGACCGCCCGGACCGGTCGGGAACGGGCGCGGCTGGACTGCGTCTCCACCAACCCCCGGCTGCTCGCGTACTACCGGGGTGCGGGCTACCGGGTGGTCGGGGAGCTCCCTGACAAGCAGGGGAAGGACGGCAGGACCTACGGGGTGATCCTGCTGGAGAAGCGGCTGGACCGGCTCACCGCCGTGTGAAGACCGAGACGGTGCGGGCGGGGACGGTGAACTCTCCTGTCTTCGCGTCGTACGTGGACCGCTTGACGGTGGCGTCGGAGCCCGCGGCCTGGACCGGGTGCAGCCGGTAGGCGGTGCCGGCGAGGGCGGGCACGCGCTGCGCCGCTCCGGTGGGGGCCGCGTTGAAGACGACCACCAGGTCGCCCAGGGTCATGGTGATCACGCCCGGGGTCTCGTCCTTGCCCGAGAGGGGGAAGGCCAGCCCGGACTGGACGGCCTCCGTCGTGGTGAGGGCGAAGTCCGGCTCGGTGGTGCGGATCCTCAGCAGGTCGCGGTAGGCGGCCGAGGTCGCGCCGATGTCCGTGCAGCTGGGCGCCGGTCCCGTGAGCAGCGGCTTCGCGTAGAGCCACTTCGAGGCGTTGTCGGCGGCCGGGGGCAGGCCGCGGCCGAAGCCGTTGCCGTCCCGGCAGTCCCAGTGGATGGCGTTGAACCAGTCGCCGCTGTCGTAGGAGTTGCGGTCCAGGGACTTGGAGCGGAGCAGGTCGGTGCCCGCCTGGGAGAGGGCCGGGCCCTGCGAGAGGGTGGCCGTCGCCATGGCCAGGACCTGCATGCGGGCCTGGTCGCGGGGGGCGGTGCCGGTCGGGAGTTTGTAGGTCAGGGCGTCGGCCAGGGATTCGTTGTCGTGGGCGTCGGCGTAGGCGAGGGCGTCGCCGGGGGCGGCCGCGTAGCCGGCCGGGGCGCCGTTGTAGTCCACCTCGGCGCCCTTGACGCGGCGGCCGGTGGTGTCGGTGAAGGCGTACGAGGCGAGGTTCCCGGAGAGCCCGACCTTGATCAGGTCCTGGGCGTGCAGGAGGCGGGCCTTCTGCTGTTCGGGGGTGCCGTTCGCGGGCGAGGCGTTCGGGGCGGTGAACAGGCCGGACGCGAAGCCCTGGACGCGCGGGTCCTCGTCGAAGGGGCCGCCGCCGCGGACGGCGTCACGGGCCCGGTCGGAGAAGGTGGCGATGCCGGTGCCGGCCATGTTCTTCTGCGTGGCCTGCACGAAGCGGGCGTCGTCGGCGATCTCGCCGAAGTTCCAGCCCTCCCCGTAGAGCACGATCTTCTTGCCGTCGACGCCGTCCTTGGCGACGGTCAGCGCGTCGAGGGCTGCGCGGACGGCCAGGATGTTGGCCTTCGGGTGGTGGCCCATCAGGTCGAAGCGGAAGCCGTCGACCTTGTACTCCTTCGCCCAGGTGACGATCGAGTCGACGACCAGGCGCCCCATCATGGCGTTCTCGGGGGCGGTGTTGGCGCAGCAGGTGGAGGTGGCGACGCTGCCGTCGGCCAGCAGGCGCTGGTAGTAGCCGGGGACGACGCGGTCCAGGACGGACTTGTCGGCCTGGCCGGCGGCGACGGTGTGGTTGTAGACGACGTCCATCACCGTGCGCAGCCCGGCCCCGTTGAGGGACTGGACCATCCTGCGGAACTCGACGGTGCGGGCCGTGCCGTTCGGGTCGCTCGCGTAGCTGCCCTCGGGGACGGTGTAGTGCAGCGGGTCGTAGCCCCAGTTGTAGGCGTCCTTCGCGGCCGCGGCGGCCACGCAGGCCTGCTGTTCCTGCGAGTCCGGCGCGTACACCGTGAGGTCGCAGGCGGGCTCGGTGCGGTCGGCGGCCTTCTCCGGGATGGTGCCGATGTCGAAGGCCGGCAGGAGGTGGACGTACGAGGTTCCGGCGGCGGCCAGGTCGCGCAGGTGCCGCATGCCCGCCGAGGCGGT
This sequence comes from Streptomyces sp. BF23-19, assembly GCF_041106355.1. Classification (NCBI taxonomy): domain Bacteria; kingdom Bacillati; phylum Actinomycetota; class Actinomycetes; order Kitasatosporales; family Streptomycetaceae; genus Streptomyces; species Streptomyces sp. BF23-19. The sequence continues at coordinate 39,113 of NZ_JBGBPT010000069.1, forward strand.
GTCGGTGAAGGCCAGGTACTGGCCGGGGTGGGTGGTGGTGCGGTCCGCGACGGAGAAGTCGCGGATGTGCAGCTCCTGGATCTGCGCGGAGGTGAAGGGGACGGGCGCGGGCTTGCGCAGCGTCTTCCAGCCGGGCGGGGTGAGCTTGGGGTCGGCCAGGTCGACGACGAGGCTGTGGACGGAGTCCGCGGTGAGGGCGGTGGAGTAGGGGTCGGTGACGAGGTTGCGGACCACCTGGCGGGTGCTCGGGGCCCAGACGGTGACGTCGTAGCGGTAGGGCTTGCCGGTCCAGGAGCGTTCGCCGCGCACCGACCAGACGCCGGTGGCGTCGTCGCGGCGCATGGCGAGCGTGCGGCCGTCGAGTTCGAGGGAGACCTGCTGGGCGGTGGGGGCCCAGACGGAGAGGGTGGGGCGGCCGTCCTTGAAGACGGGGCCGAGGGAGGCGGTGGTCGCGTACAGGTCGTCGAGGACGCCGGCGAGCTGGACGCCGGTGGCGGCGAGGACGGCGCCGTTCGCGGCGCGGGCGCTCGCGACGAGCTGGCCGCGCAGGGCCTCGCGGACCCGGTCGCGGTCGCGCGGGTCGACGGTGTGGGCGCCGTACGAGGCCAGGTGCGGGAACTTCTGCTTCTGGGCGGCGGTCAGCTCGGTCCGGGCTCCCAGCCGCAGCCATTCGGCACGGCCGGTCAGGGTGCCGTTCTCGGCCTTGACGGCGCCTTCGCGGGAGGCGAGGAGCTGTACGGAGGCGGCGGTGGCGGGGGCGTTCCAGGCGAGGGTGTCACGGTCGATCCAGACGGCCTGGGACTTGGTGAGGTCCAGGGCGGCGGCGGATCCGGCGGGCTGCGGGAGGAGGTACTTCTCCTGGCCGCCGAGCATCCACACCTCGTGGCCGGTGGCCTTCAGGTCCAGGGACTGATCGGTGGGGAGGTCCTTCTCGTCGCCCTTGTGGAGGATGTAGCTGAGGCCGGTGGCGCCGGCGGCGAGCGGAACCTCGTAGACCGCGCCGTAGGCGTCGGTGCGGGTCGGGAGCAGCGGCTTGGACCAGTCGGTGGGGTTCGCGGCCCCGGTCCACACGTGCAGGCCCCAGCCGTCGTAGGCGGCGTCCGGGCGCTGGTAGTGGAGAACGGCCTTGTTCTGATCCTGCGGCGGGTAGGCGGGGCGGTCGGTGCGGGCCGCCTCCTTGCCCTGCTCCAGCCAGATCTCGCCGGTCTTCGTCACGTCGATGGTGCGGTCGGCGGCGACGTCCTTGTTGCCGTCCTTGTCGATGACGAGGTAGCCGACGGAGGAGGCGCCGGGCTTGAGCTTGACGTACGCGAAGGCTCCGTAGGCGTCGCGGCCGGTGAAGTCGTGGCCGGCGGGCCAGGGGGTGGCTTCGCCGTCGGCCATGTCGCCCCAGGCGTACAGGCGCCAGTTCGTGTAGTCGCCGTCGGGGCGGTTGTAGTGGACGACCGCGTGGTCGCGCTGGGTGGCGGTGGGGATCTCGGTGGGCGGGGCCTGGCCGGCGGCGGAGGCGGCGAGGGCGCTCGCGGTGCGGCCGGCGGAGTCGACGACGACGGCCTTGTAGCGCAGGGCGGTGCCGGCCGGGGTCGTGGCGTCGAGGTGCTGGGTGACCTTGTAGGGGGCGTGGTCGGCGGTGCCGAGGACCTGCCAGTTGTCGGTGCCGGTCTGGGCGGCGAAGACGACGCGGTTCAGGCCGCCGCCGCTGACGTCGGCGGAGAGCTCGACGGTGCCGGTGGCGCCGGGGGCGGGGGCCTTGAGGGTCAGGGTGGGCTTGACGGCCGGCTTGGCGGCGGGCGTCACGGCCTGGAGGACCACGGAGCCGAGGGCGGGGACCGGGACGGTGAGCTTTCCGGCCGCCGAGGCACGGATCAGCGCGGTGCCGCCGTACAGGGTGCGGTACTGGGCGCCGGCCGGGGCGTCGATCTCGACGGTGCGGGAGTCGGCGCCGTTGTTGGCGGCGACCAGGTACTCGGTGCGGGTCTTGGTGTCGGTGCGGGCGAAGGCGTAGACGGAGCCGTCGGAGAAACGTTCACTCTGGACGCCGTCGCGCAGGGCCGGGTGCGCCTTCGTCAGCTTCGAGAGAGCACTGATCTGCTTGTAGAGCGGGTGTCCCGGATCGTAGGCATCGCTCGCGTGTGTGCGCACCGTTCCGAGCTGGTCGTCGTCCAGGTAGTCGGCGACCTGCGTGGCGAACAGCGGCTGCCGGGCGTCCTTGTCGCCGCCGGCACCGGTGAAGCCCTGCTCGTCACCGGAGTAGATCACCGGATTGCCCCGGGCGAAGAACATCAGCTCGTTGGCCAGCCGGTAGCGCTCCAGCAGCTCCTGCTCCCCGGCCCCCGGCCGGTCCTGCTTCAGGAAGGTGGCGAAGCGGCCCATGTCGTGGTTGCCGAGGAAGGTCACCTGCTCGTAGGCGTTCGCCTTGCCGGAGGTGTACCGGTAGTCGTCGCCGAGGACGGAGGCCAGCCGGCCGGCCGGCGCGCCCTGGGAGGCGTACGCGCGGATGGCGTCCTGGAGCGGGAAGTCGAGCGTGGCGTCGAGCTTCCCGCGCGTCACGTACGGGGAGGTGACGGCGGTGTCGGCGGAGTAGACCTCGCCGAACATGAAGAAGTCGTCGCGGCCGCGCTTGGCCGCGTAGGTGTCGAGGGCGGTCGCCCACTGCGTCCAGAACTCGGTGTTGACGTGCTTGACCGTGTCGATCCGGAAACCGTCGATCCGGAAGTCCCGCACCCACTTCTCGTAGATCTTCTCCATCCCGCTGACGACCTCGGGACGCTCGGTCCACAGGTCGTCGAGACCGAAGAAGTCGCCCTGGTCGGAGGACTCACCGGCGAAGGTGGAGTCACCGCGGTTGTGGTACATCGTCGGGTCGTTCAGCCAGGCCGGCACCTTGAGGTTCTTCTTCGCGTCCGGCACGAAGGGGGTCCTCGGGAAGGACTCGCCGTCCACCTTCGGGAACTTCCCCTTGCCGGCGGCGTAATCGGCATCGTCGAAGGGCACCCCGTCCTTGGTCAGATAGGGGAACGCCCCCTTCGACAGGTACGAGTAGGACGCCTCCCGGTAGTCCACGACATCGGCGGTGTGGTTGGTGATGACGTCGAAGAAGACCTTCATCCCCTTCCCGTGCGCCTTGTCGATCAGCCGCTCCAGGTCGGCGTTCGTCCCGAAGTGCGGGTCGACCTGCGTGAAGTCGGTGATCCAGTAACCGTGGTAGCCGGCGGAGACATCGGCCCCCTTGCCCTGCACCGGCTGGTTCTTGAAGATCGGCGCCAGCCAGATGGCCGTGGTGCCGAGCCCCTTGACGTAGTCGAGGCGGTCGGTGAGTCCCTTGAGGTCACCGCCCTGGTAGAAGCCCTTGTCCGTGGGGTCCAGGCCGGTCTCCAGGCGCGACCCGGTCAGGCCGCCCCGGTCGTTGCGCGGGTCGCCGTTCGCGAACCGGTCCGGGAGCACGAAGTAGAACTGCTCCCGGGTCAGGTCGTGCCGGGCCGGTTCGGCGGCCAGTTTCGCGTCCGAGGGCGGCGCGGGTGGCCTGGCCGGTGCGGCCGAGGCGGGGAGGGCGGGCAGGAAGGTCACGGCCAGGGCGGCGGCGAGCACTCCTGCGGCAGGGCGTATCAAGGCAGGTCTCCTTGTGTACGTGTCGCATGGATGAGGGCCGCCCGGCCTGGCGGGGAGGATGATGCCGGGCGGCCCTGGTCGGTGGAGCGGCGGCTCAGCTGCGCCAGGTGTCGGTCAGCGTGACCTTGCCGCTCGCGGGGACGGTGGCGGTGCGGTTGGCTCCGCTCTCCCAGGTGACGTTCCCGGCGGCGTCCTTGCGGAGGTACTTGTACGAGAACGCGGTCCCGGCCGGGAGCGTCACGTCGAGCTTCCAGACGGGGTACGCGGCCGGGTCGAGCTTCGGCGCGCCGCCGGTGTTCCAGGCGCCGAGCTCGGCGCGGTCACCGGTGACGTAGATGTTCTGTCCGGGCACGGTGGTCGCGGCGACCCCGAAGGAGGCCCCGGCGGGGCCCGCCGGGGTACCGGAGCAGGTACGGGCCCCGGCGTGCAGGGCCAACGCGGTCCCGGCGGCGACCGTGGCGGTGAACTGCCCGCCCGAGCCGACGGTGACGGTCCGTCCGCTCTGCACGTCGCAGTAGTCGCCGCCCGGCAGCGAGGTCTGGAAGGTCCGGGTCAGGGCGGAACCCTCGTGGTTGATCGCCACATAGGCCTTGGTGTCGCGCCCGAAGGCGATCTGGTCGCCGCCGTTGTCCCACCAGTTCGTGACGCCCTGACCGCGGGCCGCGTTGCGGAAGCCGACCATGGAGGAGATCTCCCGCCAGGCGTGCTGACACTTCCAGCCGTCGGAGTAACAGGCGCTCACCGCGCCCCCGCCCGGCGGACCGGCGTCCTTGTCGCTCCACTCGTAGCCGGAGTGCACGTCCGGGGCCCCGTAGGGCCAGGCCAGCGCGAACACACCGGCCAGCGTGTAGGCGGACCCGTCCTTGTAGGTGAGGGTGTCGCCGCCGCGCTCGGTGTCGTGATTGTCGACGAAGACCCCGGCCTGCCCGCTGGGCATGTAGCCCCAGGCCTCACCGAAGTTCTTCAGGTAGGCGAGGTTCTCGCTCTGGAAGACCCGCTTGAGGTCCCGGGCGTACCGGAACTCCTGCACGTCGCCGTTCCCGAGGTACTCGCTCGGCGAGACGGCTTCCCCGGCCCCGTATATCGCTTCCTGCTTCCAGTACACGCCCGGCTTGGTCAGCCGTGACTTGATGTTGGCGAGGTCGGCGGCGGGCATGTGCTTGGCGGCGTCGATCCGCAGGCCGTCCACGCCGAGCGACAGCAGGTCGTTGAGGTATCCGGCGATGCGCCCGCGCACGTAGTCCTCACCGGTGTCCAGGTCGGCGAGCTGTACGAGCTCGCAGTTCTGGACGTTGCCCCGGTCCTGGTAGTTCGATATCGAGGCCCGACAGTCGTCCATGTCGGCACCCGAATAGAGCCCCGGGTAGCCGTACTTCGTGTACGAAGTTCCCCCGGTCCCGGTGAAGGTGGCCCCGGCGTCCGCCGGACCGGCCATGTGGTTGATGACGGAGTCGACGACGACCTTCACCCCGGCGGCATGACAGGTGTCGACCATGGCCTTGAAGGCGGCCCGGTCACCGAGCCGCCCGGCGATCTTGTAGCTGACGGGCTGGTACGAGGTCCACCACTGCCCGCCCTGCACGTGCTCCTGCGGCGGCGACACCTGCACGTACCCGTACCCGGTGGGTCCCAGCGAATCGGTGCAGGCCTTGGCCACGGAGTCGAAGCGCCACTCGAACAGGACGGCGGTGACGTCCTTCTCGCCGGGAGGCGCGGCGGCGGCCGGCGGCCCGACGGCGGTGAGGGTGGCGGCGGCAAGCGCACCCGCGACGACGGCGCGGGCTGTCTGCAGGGTTCTGCCGTTCCTTGCGGTGCGGGGCATGTGGGGCCTCCTGGCGGAGAGGTGGGGATTGCAGGCGACCGTATGGGCCCACCCACAGCCCTGCAATACCTTGCGCAAGAAATTGCAGAATTGTTTCTCGCGTGTGTCCTACGGGACTTGAGCGGGAGCCGACAGGGCGGGGTCGGGTGGTGGGGCGGAGGCTCCGGCAGGCGGGAGCCGATCGACCAGGGTCGAATGGTGGGGCGTCGAAAGATCGTGCGGGAGGAGGTAGGGTGACGCCCGTCAATTGAACTTGTTCAAATGAGGGGGCGGCGTGGACCGGTTCGGCAGCGGCATGCCATCGCGGATACGGCTGGGTGTCGTGCGGTGGTTGGCATTCGGCGCCCTGGCGGTGGGGCTGGCGGTGGGATTCGCACTCGCCGACCCCACCAGCCTGAGGCCGGACTACACCGACGCCTCTGTCCCGTTGGGCGTACTGCTCATCGCCACGATCGGGGCGATGGTGGGCTTCGTGATCGCGCTGACACTCCGGAAGCCCGAGGCGGCCTGGTGGGCGGCCACTTCGGCGATGGTCGCCCCGGCGGTCCTCCTGACGATCGCCTCGGCGGGGATGGGCACCTGGTTCCCTTGGTGTGCCGTTGCCCTCTGCGTGCCGCTCATCGCCATGTTCGTGTGCCTCCGACACGAGCGGCCGGAGCCGGAAGACACGGACGCGGGCCCCGCGCGTGGGGCCCGCAGGGCCTCGGTCGTCCTGTCTGCCGTCGCGCTGGTGGTCTCGATGTTCTCGGGGGCGGGCATGGAGGACATCGACTACTCCGGTACATGGACCAACCACGAGCACGGTGTCACCCTCACCATGAGCAGCTCATCCGGCGGGCGGTCGAGCTACACCCTGACGTCGGAGACGTGTTCGGAGGAGGCCGACTGGACTCTCGACCACCCGCAGATGTCGACTTCGGTCCAGGTCTGGCTGCTCCGGGACAGCGGGACCACGCGTTGCATACCCGGCCCCGACAGCATCCGGCTGCGCGTCGTCGGCGGCACCGTCGCCAAGCCTGTCCTGAGCACGAACGGCCCGAGCGGCGTCTCCTGGGTCCTCACCCGGCAGTGACGGGAGCCATGACCGATGCCGCCCACCGCGCCGCTGGGCTGCACGCCGACGCCGCGTGGGGTTCCGGACGTACGGAGAGTGCGCCCCGACCTCCCCGCCGCAACCCACCAGCAGCCGCATCGGGCGGACCGGACGGCCTACAGACATTCTGACGGGCGGTAATCATTCGATTCCAATTCCTGCCTATTACTGCCGAGTTCGTCTCATCCAGTGGGTTCTCGCGCCGTCCCGGCGCGCTGCCCGACCGCGCTTCGAACCAGGCCGATATCCCTGGAACGTCACGCGAGGCGTCGGGAGGCAGAAAACGATGGTTGAGCGAAGGAATTTCCTCATGGCCGGTGCCATGGGAAGTGCGGCGGTGCTTTCAGGGGGTTTCGCGGGAGCTCAGGCGCACGCGGATCCTGGGCCCGGCCACAGTCACGGGCACGGTTCGCCGGACCCGGACACGCCGATTCCGCGGACGCCTCCGCTGGAGAAGTACGTCGACCCGTTGCCCACGCCGGAGACGGCCGTCCCGGACACCTCCACCTATCCGGGCGCCGACTACTACGAGGTCACGATGCGGCCGGGCACGTGGCAATTCCACCGGGATCTGGGGCCGGCCGACGTGTGGGGCTACTGGGCCAAGAACCCGCACGATCGACACGAGCCGATCGGCATGGGCTATCTCGGGCCGACCATCAGCGTGATCAAGGACCAGCCGACGGTCGTCAAGTACCGCAACAAGCTGCCGACCACCCACCTGTTCCAGTTCGTGATCGACAAGATCCGCAGCGGGGACCCCCAGCTCGCTCCGATCGCCCCGCCTCCCTACGAGAGCGAGCCGCCGTTCCCCGAGAACGTCAACGTGTGGAACGTCGTGCACCAGCACGGCGGTTTCACACCGCCGCAGTCCGACGGCATGCCGCTGCACTCGTTCAGCCCGGACGGCGTCCACGCCGAGTCCTACACCACGCTGGAGCCGGACCGCGTCGAACGCAACGAGGCGATCTGTGCGTACACGAACCACGAACGCTCGTCCATGCTCTGGTACCACGATCACGGCATGGGGATGACCAGCGTCAACGTCTACGCGGGCCTGGCCGGCCTGTACCTCATCCGCGACCCCGCCGACGAGCGGCTCGGGCTGCCGCAGGGCGAATTCGAGGTACCCCTCATCCTGCAGGACCGGACCTTCCATCCGGACGGCAAGCTCGCCTACACCATGACCCAGCAGGAGGGCGAGGACACCCCGGTCGTCAACGGCAAGGCGTACCCCTTCCTGGCCGTCGAGCCGCGGCGCTATCGGCTCCGGATCCTCAACGCCTCGAACGAGCGTTTCTGGCGGCTGAGGATCGATCCGCCCCGGGACGTGGTGCTCCAGCCCAATCTTCCGTTCTGGCTGATCGGCACCGACGGCGGCTTCCGCGCCCCACTGCAGATGCTGAATTTCCTGATCGGGCCCGCCGAACGCTACGACCTGATCGTCGACTTCAGCGGGATGCCCATGGGCTCGAAGTTCACGTTGACGAACTACCACGCGCCGGTGCACTACCCCGGCGTGCCCGGCCAGGGGCCGGAGATCTCGGAGGTCATGCAGTTCCAGGTCACCAAGCCGCTGTCCGGTGCGGACAGGACCACGCCGCCCAAGCAGCTGAAGCTGCCGGTGGTCGCGCCCAACGAGCCGGAACCGGACATCCACCGGCGGGAATGGGTCGTCTACCAGCACAAGCTGTTCAGCACGATGACGTTCAACGCGGTGCCCTTCATGGAGCCGTCCCAGGACTTCATCAAGGCGGGAGAGAAGGAGATCTGGGAGTACGTCAATCCCAACCACGACGCCCACCCGATGCACGTCCACCTGGTCAACTTCCAGGTCTTGAACAGGCAACCGATCGACGCGGCCGCCTACCAGGCGGATTACGAGAAGTGGATCGACGGCGGCCGCAAGGCCTCGGACAAGCCGGTCCTGGCGAACTATTTCACCGGCCCGCCGATTCCGCCGGACCCGGACGAAGCGCTGTCCTACAAGGACACCTTCAAGTCCTATCCGGAGACGGTGACCAGAATCGTCACCGACCCCTGGAGCCCGCCGATGGAGCCGATCGCGGGGATCGCGAACAGCGGAACCGAGCTCCCCGCGACGTACGTCCACCACTGCCATCTCCTCGAACACGAGGACGACGACCTGATGCGCCCGTTCACGATCGTCGACCCCGACGCCCCCCTCCCCGTAGACCAGGACGGCGGCCACGGGGGCGGCGGCCACGGCCACTGACGGCACCGCTCCCGCCCTCCCCTGCCCGACCGTCCCCCGCGGCCGCCATACTGGGGGGAGCCGGCAGGAAAAGGGATGAGGGCGGATGAACGAGCGCGACGAGGCCGTGCCCTGTGCCGACCCGGGCGGCGAAGAACGTCCGGTGGACGCGGAGGCCGAAAGGCTGGGGCAGCGGGTGGAGTTCCTGTTCGTCCACGTGCAGCCCCTCGGTCGGCGTTTCACCCTTCAAGAGGTGGTCGACGGGGTGCGCGACGGGGCGCGTCCCGGAGATCCGAAGATCTCGGTCGGCAGGCTGTGGACCCTGCTCAAGGGCAGGGTCGGCAACCCCACGGTCGGCACCCTGCGTGCGCTGGGCGAGTTCTTCGGGGTGCCGATGGCCTACTTCGTCGACGACGAGGTGGCCGACCGGGTCTCCGCGCAGCTCGCCCTGATCGCGGCCATGCGGGCCAACGACGTCCGGTCGGTGGCGCTGCGGGCCGCGGCGGTGGCCACGATGTCGTCCCACGGCGTGGACACCGTACGGTCCCTGGTCGAGCGCAGCGCTCTGCTCGAAGCCGGTCGGGAGACCGAGCAGGAGACCGGCCAGGCGGTCGACCCGCGCGCCTGAGTCCCGCCCGAACACCTGTCTCCTAGTATCGCGTCGGGGAAACAGGGGATGCGGCTGGGGGGCTGGGTACCAAAGTGGAACAACGCAAGTGGCGCGCGTTCAAGGCACACTGTGCCGATCTCATCGGGCCGTTGCAGGTGCCGCGCCCGTTCACGATCACGAATCTGTCCGCGCTGGTGGCCAAGCGGCGCGGGCGGCCGTTACGGCTGCTCCCGCTGCCTGGCGGTGACAGCGGGGAATCGGGCGTCTGCGGGATGTGGATCGCCTTCGCCGATACCGACCACGTGTACTACTCCGAGGTCACCAGCCCGGTTCACCAGACGCACATCATCCTGCACGAACTGGCCCACATGCTGCTGGACCACCAGCAGACCGGTGCGCCGCAGGAGGCGAGTCTGGAGCGTCTCTTCCCCGACCTGGATCCGGCGATGGCGGCCCGGCTCCTCGCCCGGGGCCGCAGCGGGGCCAGCGGCGAGCAGGAGCAGGAGGCGGAGCTCATGGCCTCGCTGATGTGGCAGCACTTCGACGTGGTCCCGGCCGCGCTGCCGTGCGCCTCACCCACGTCGTCGAATGCCCTGCACCGGGTCATGAGCACGTTCACCGACGCGTACGGATGGGGCGGTTCGCGTGCGTCCCTTTGATCTCGTGGTGCTGCCGCTGGTCTGGGTGCTCACCGCATGGAGCCTGTTGGGGTTACGGCGGGCGGCCGGCCGCGACCGGGGGATGCGGGCCCTGTGGGCCATGTGGGCGCTGTGGGCCGTCGCCTTCACCGTGGGGGTCCCGGCGGTCCGGCGGGTGATCGACGCGGTGCTCGGCGTCGCGAGTGTCACCAACCTTCTGGTACATCTGCTGGCGCTGGCTGCGACGTCGGCGATGGTGGAGTTCGTCCGTGAGCTGACCGGGCGCTCCCAAGGGCGCCCGTCACGGGTGAACCTCATCGGGCTGGCGGTCGCGATGGCTCTTCTGACCTCGGTGTTCGCCGTGATGCCCCGTCCGAATGGCGATGTCGACCTGCTGACCTACAGCCAGAACTCACCGGCGGGGTTCCTCTACTGGATCATCGTGACCGGGGTCGTCGCCATCGGCCTGGCGGCCTGCGCCGTGCTCTGCTGGATCCACGGAAGCCACGCCCATCCGGGTCCGGTGCGTACGTCGTTGTGGTTGATGCGGCTCTCGATGCTCCTCGGGACCATCTACCTGGCGCATCGGCTCGCCTATCTGACAGCCCGGTACCTGCGGCTGCAGTGGTTCGATTCCGCGGTGGTCAGGGCGATCACCCAAGCCCTTCTGGTGCTCACGCTGCTTCTCCTGGCCCTGTCCGTGCTGTGGCCCGCCCTGGCCGGCCACCGTCAGCGCCGGATCGCCGCGCGGCAGGGCCGGCGGATCGCTCCGCTGTGGCGGCTGCTGCAGACCGCGACACCGGAGGTGGTGCTTGCGCTGCCCGACGAGTTGCATCGTGGTAACCCGCGGCTGCGGCTCTACCGGTACGTGATCGAGGTCCGGGACAGCATTCTCGCCCTGGAAGGACATGTGGGTGCGGCGCATGTGGCGGCCGCCGAGGCGCAGCTGCGAGCGGCCGGGTTCGGCGGCGACCGCTTGGCACCCGCCGTGGAAGCGGCGGTCCTGCGGTACGCCATCGCCGCCGAACTCGGCCTTCGCGAGAAGGC
>NZ_JBGBPT010000070.1:0-49779 GCF_041106355.1 Streptomyces sp. BF23-19
CACCACCACCACCCCAACCCCACCAACCACAAAGAAGCGACGACCACCCCGGTTGAACCCCCGCCACACCGGCGCTGCGCGGTTGCCCCGGGGCCACCTTCTCCACGACGGCGGGAGGATGCGGGAGAGTGCGAGATGGCAGCAGCCCTCTCGCCACGCAGACCCGCACATCTCCACATCACGAAGAGGCGAAGCTCCCCTGATTGAGCGCCACCCAACGCAGACATGACCTGTGCAGTGCCATGTGTCAGCGGGCGGTGAGACGCTTGAACATCGGCATCAGGGAGGGGCGCACATGGCGATTGAATGGGACCACATCACCCAGCCGCGGTTCGATCGGATCGTGGAGGCCTTGGCGCACCGGCTGTACAGCGAGGACGCCGAAGTTGAGGTGATGAACGGGCGCGGCGGCGACGGCGGGATCGACATCAAGGTGACGCTGGACGGGCGCGTGCGGATCTACCAGCTGAAGTACTTCCCGGAGGGCTTCCCCGGCTCGTACCAGGGGCGCAGAGCAGGCATCAAGCGGTCGTTCAGGAAGGCGCTGGAGCACGATCCTGATGACTGGGTGTTGGTCGTCCCCTGTGCTCTGACGCCGTCAGAGCGCGCGTTCGTCATGGGCCTGGGCGGGGGTGTCGAGCGGCCCAGGATCCGTGTCCTGGACCGTGCCTGGCTGGACGACAAGTTGGCCCTCCACTCGGACCTGGAGGCCTCGTTTGTCCGGGACGATCTGCGGGAGGCGGCGCGAGACTACGGGGCGGAGCTGGCGTTCTTGGCGGGCGGCACCGGCGACATTGACCAAAGGGTCGGCGCTCTGGGCCGGCGGATCGATCGTCTCGATCTGCACTGGTCCATCGATGTGGCCTACCGCAACGGTGCGGTGGTCAAGACCCTGCGGCCGAAGCACCCCCGTGCACATCAGGTGAGCCCGATCTACTTCACCGTCCGCGGCCATCTGAAGGATGCCGATCCCGGCCTGACCGAGGCAGTGCGGCGCGTCGTGGGATTCGGTACCGCTGAGGAACTCGTCTTCCCCGCCTCGGTCATCCAGGAACTCAGCGTGCACGGCCCGGAGTGGCTTCAGATCGACGGTGAGAGCACCGAGGTTCGGATGTCGCGGCTGTCCCCCGCGCCAGGCGAGGGGCAGAAGGTCGAGCTGGTCTTCCTCGACGGTTCGGGCGGCGTGCGATCGGTGCACGAGGGGACCGTGCGGGCCTTGGGGAAGGGGCAGCTGGGGAGCAGCCTCGACCTGCAGTTCACCGGGTCCCGAATCACGATCTGCCACGCCGACGACGCCAGTGTTCCAACGACGGTGAACTGCGCGATCGACTTGGCCGGCCTGTCCTGTGTCGATGCTCTCCAGGCCCTCGACATCTACGGTCACGTCATGGAGGGCAGCGTCTTCCGCCTGCGCCTCAACGGCCAGGAGATGGCGTCAGGCACGTTCCCCGGGGCGGCCTTCTCCCGCGACGACTACGAGCGGCACGCCCGGCTCCGGCTGAGCGTGGAAGACCTGCACGTGGTGCAGCAGCACGCGCGGCACTACTTCGCCGTGCCCAGCGAGCTGCGGCCGGCCGACCGCGTGCTGCTGCGCATCGCCCGGCTCCTCATCGACGGGCACTGCGTTGCCAACCCGTTCCTGGCCAGCCTGACCATGGAACTCAACGGCGAGGACTCCCCCGTCCTGCGCGCGCTCCTGCTCGGCAATGGCGCCGCCAACAGAGCGCTGCTACCTGACTTCGCGATCCCGTTCGGCGACCGCGATTTGCCGCTGGGGACCGTCCACATCTACCACCCCCGCGTCCTGGCCACAGACGGCGAGCAGGCCCTGCAGGCCCTGGCTGCGGGCCATGCGGAGGGTCACAAGGTGACGCTGCGCCCCGCCAACGGCGAGCCGTACCGCTTCTACCTCGACCGGCCCGGCGACACCACCGACCTCAGCACCCTGACCCCCACACCACTCGGAATCCCCGGCCCCAGCTCCCGGACGTCCGGCCCTCCGGATAGCTCGCCCAGCACGTAGGAGCCGCGCCGATCGAGACTCCCCGAGACACAGGCGGTGGGGCAGAATCGTGCTCATGGTCCGCTCGTTCTGCAGCGCCCCCGTATCCGACCGCGAGTACCTGCAGCGCGTCCGTCGGCACCCACCGAGCTCCTTGCTGCGGCTGATAGCGCGAGTCAGCTCACAGATGCCGACCAAGATCGACTGGCCCACGAACCCCAACTACCGGCCATGGGCTCTGGCGGACGCCGCTATGGTCTCGCTGGTACGCAGCAACGAGCACAGGCGGCGGCCGGCCAGCGACGAAGACCTGGTCGAGATCCTCGCCCAGTACCTGGCGCTCGACGACCCGATCCGCCACCTGCCCGTCGGCGAGCGCCTGGAGGGTTACCTGCTTCGGGTGGCCGGTCAGCAGTTCACCTGGCAGGAGGATGACTTCTCCGAGCTCGCCCGGAGCCTGGCCCTGTTGATTCACACCGAGCCGACCAAGCAGCTGGAGGTCCTCACCGATGGCTGGGAGCAGGACCTGCTGGGCTGCTCTTTGTCCGACTACGTGGGGCTTGGCCAGCTTCTCTACACGGCGGCGATCAATCGGCAAGGCCGGTTCGACTGGGCCTGGCTCCCCGAACACGAGCTCACCGCTTTCGGTGGCCTGAACAGCCACGCGGTGATCTCTGCGGTGATCGAGCGGCACTTCGCGACCGGGGCGCAGGAGGAACGCGCGCTAGCGGCAGCCGCTGGATCCTCGGACCCGCTGCTGCGCCGGTACACGCCCAACCGGCTGCGTTCCCGGCCACTGGTACGCGGCTACGGATGCGACTACCTCATACCGGTCACACCCGCCGTGCTGGGCAAGGTAAGCCCCATGGGCCTCTACTACACCGCGCGAGACCACTACCAGGACGACGAGGTGTTCCTGGCGTTCACCCGGGACCTGGGCGAGCTCTTCGAGCAGTACGTCGGCCGGAACCTGGGCCTTCTGCCCGACAGCACCGTGTATCCGGAGATCGTCTATGGCAAGGAGAACAGGAAGAGCGTCGACTGGATCGTGGTGCTGCCCGACCTCGTACTGCTGGTGGAGGCCAAGGCGGCCCGGCCCACTACATCTCTCAGGCTCGGGCCACAGGACAAGTTCAGCGACGAGCTCAACCTGAAAGTGGGCAAGGCCGTGGGCAAGCAGATTCCCAACACCGTGAAGTGCATCCGCGACCGGACGCCTGAGTTCGCCCACATTCCGCACGACCTGCCGATGTTCGGCATCGTGGTGACCATGGAGCCCTACCACTGGGTGAACGCCCCCGAGTTCCGTTCCGTCCTGCCGCCAGATTCTGACGGGGTATCCACAGTTATCGCCTCAGCTGGCGAGCTGGAGGACGCGGTCGTCTCGACCGGCCCCAGCCTCCGAGAGGCGATCCTGGGTCAGATCGACCAGGCCCCACCCGGAGGGTGGTCCCTGCGCGCCCTGACCAGCGGACGAACCGTCATCAACCCGATCCTTGACGCGGCATGGTCGGCCTTCCCTTGGGGCGACCACCACGCAACCCCAGCCGGCGACACGGCGACGGGCGCATCGTAGGGCAGCACTCTTCTCAATGCCGGATCGATTCGGCATTGCCGACGGGTGGGCGGTTACCGGCTACCGGCCCCGGTTGTCAGTGGCCCGGTTTACGCTGCCGGTCAACGACGGCCCGAGGGAGCTGGCATGGAGCTCGATCCCCAACGCTTCTTCAGCGGCAACCAGCGCAAGGTTCTGTACTCCCTCGCCGGTGGGCTCTGCGAGCTCTGCGGTGAGGAACTGGGCTCCGGCTGGCACGCCGACCATCGCATTCCCTGGGCCGCAGGCGGCCCGACAGTCATTGAGAACGGCCAGGCCCTGTGCGCAGGGTGCAACCAGACCAAGGGGGACGGGATGTTGCAGTACTTCCAGGACAAGTTCAAGGCGCGCCCTTTTCAGGCAGACGTGGTCACTCAGGTTCTCGACGGCATCGAGTCCGGGCGCGACCGAACTGTGGTTCTCGCCTCTCCTGGATCCGGAAAGACCCTGGCTTATCTGTCGCTGGCGACGCGCCTGTTCCGGGAAGGCCGCATCGACCACATCGCCGTCTTCGTACCTCGCGTTGCTCTCGCTCAGCAGTGCGAGGTGGGTTGGCAGCATCTGACGCCGGACAAGCGCCCAGGGGGACTTTGCACCCTCTTCGAGGAGCCGCGGTTCGGGAAGATCTGGCACCGTACCAACGAGGTGCCGCTCACGGCTGGCAGGGGCACCGGCTTCGTGGCCACGTACAGCGCTTTGGCGACCAGCGAATCGATCTTCGTCGAATGGGCAGCCAAGCACCAGGGCAGGTTCCTGCTGATCGCGGATGAGGCCCAGTTCTGCGGGGACTCCCGGGACGGCGATGGCGGTGGGACCCGGGCCGGCACGCTCATCCAGAGGCTTCACGAGCATGCGCTCCACACGCTGCTCCTGACCGGTACGCCGTACCGTGCGGACAACAACCCGCTGGTCCTCGCCGACTACGAGGACCCGCAGCACGGGGACGCGAACGGTCTGCGGCGTTTGGTGAAGCATGCCGAGGCCACTTACGCGGACGGGATCGCGGAGAACTACCTCCGGACGTTCGAAATGCACCTCACGGAAGCACGGGTCTCGCGCCGCACGCTCGGCGACCCCTCCGACCGCATGAGCGGTGACAGTCTGCTCACCTACAACCTGTCCGACGACGGCGACGGCCTCGCGGAGGTCCTCCGCGACCCCAAGACGTGGGAGCCGCTGGTCGAGCAGGTGGTCTCGAAGGTCCGCGACAAGCAGAAGTTCAACCCCGCCTACCGCGGGCTGATCTCGTGCATGGGCCAGAGCGAGGCCAGGAAGGTCCAGCAGTACCTTCAGGCCCGCCATCCGGGGCTCCGAGTCGGGATCGCCGTCTCATCCGACACGGACGCTCCACGGGCACTGTCCGAGTTCCGATCGCTGCCCATGGACATCCTCGTGACCGTGCGGATGGCCTTCATCGGCTACGACTGCCCGCAGATCACCGTCGTAGGGATCCTCACCCACTACCGGGACCGGGGTCACCTCATGCAGCTCGTCGGCCGGGGTCTGCGCGTGTGGAGCGACATGCCGCCCCGAGAGCAGTCCTGCCTGATCATCGCCCCCGACGACCCCAGGATGAAGGAGTTCCTCGAACACCTTCGCGGCCTGCGGGAGGACGGCCTGCGGCGCGTCAAGGAGCGGGAGGCAGGTGAATCGGAGTCAGGGCCTTCCAGCGAAGGCCAGCTGTCCCTGTCCTACGTGGAGTCCGCGGTGGCGACCACCACAAGGGCGGCCAGCAACGACACCGACGTCGAGTCGGACGAGCTGCTGCTGATCGAGTCCATCAAGGTCGAGGTCGACTCCGCTGAGGACGCGACGAAGTTCGCCCGGTTCCTGGAGCTCTACGGCATCAGGACCAAGCTGGGAGACCAGGTCCCAGGACAGCGCAACGACCAGGACAACGAGATGATCGTCCAGGTCCCCCAACCTCCTCGCACCGACAAGGAGATCATCGACGACCTCAAGAGCAGGACCACCAGCGCCATCACCCGGTACCTTCGCAAAGCCGGCGTCGCACCTGGTTCCCCGGGCTACCAGGACGCCGTCACGAAGGCCACCTTCAGGGTGAACGAAGCCGCTGGCTACACCGCGAAGACCGCCAACACCGTGGACCTCGCCGAGAAGCGGCTGCAGGCCGCACTAGCCCTGAAATAGGAGGGCTCATGAGCGTACGCATAGAGTCGAACTCGCAGCTCACCCCAGAGCAGGAGCGGGTCTACCGGCTTCGAAACGCCGCGGAACGCGATGGCGGAACCCCCGGAGGCTTCCTTGAGCTGATGGCTGCCGTCGTGGCAGACGACACGTGGCGGCAGATCCCCTCCGCCGTCAACGCCTCGGAGCCGTTCTCGTCCTTCGCGGAGTTCATCGAGGCGAAACCGCCCTTCGGGCTGGGCCAGCGCGTCGAGGATGTGCACACCCTCCTCCAGATGCGTCACCCGCACGAGGCGGCCGCCGAGTTCCGGGCCAAGATGGACGCCATGCGCGCCGATGTGCGCCGGCTCCTGGCAGAAGACGGCATCACCGGCTACTCGGAACAACAGCGCGACCGCGACATCCAGGCGTGGGCCGCGCTCGACAAGTCCGGCAGCTGGTGGCTGGCGTTCTTCGTGGCGTGCCAGGTCTCACCACAGCCCGCGGCTGGGGAGACCAGGCGGAAGGCCAACTCGAAGATCTCTGCCAGCGAATTCGCCCGGCGGGCGGGCACGTCGGCGGACCGTGTGCTGCGCTACTACAAGGCCTGGGAAGACGCGTACGCCGCCGGCGCAGTGCCCGTCGGGTCCGACCAGCTCCATCCCGGCCACGAGCCGGTGGAGCTGCCCCCGTCCGACGACTGGACTCTGTACTACAGCAGCCGGCGCAGCGCGTCGACGGACCGTGGCGCGCTCATCAGTGCGGCGGCTGAAGCACAGGGTATCCGTCCTACCAAGGCCCTTGAGGTAGCGGAGAACCCCACTGCGCTCCGTGCCGCGATCCTCGCCGACCCCAGGACCGCGGATGCCGCGCGCGCGGCACTCAAGGCGCTCACCGTTGAAGAACGCCGAAACGAGCACTTGGAATACGTACGCCAGGTCGCGGAGGGCGGAAAGGCACCAGTGGGGTCGGGCCAGGTCCTGGAACTGCCCGAGCAGATCAGAGCCGAAGTGTCCGAGCAGCTCGCCGCAATTGCCGAGCAGTCCTCGGACGCCGACGCCGTGTCCAGCGCCTACGAGACCGTGCAGGAACTCGTCGCAAGGGCCGTTGAGGGGAATCCGGAGCTCCACGCCAGCGAGCAGCGGGCACGATTCCAGACGGCCCTCAAGGCCACCCGAAGGAGCATCGGCATCATCGACCCCGAGCGCCTCCCCGCGGTCATCGACGACAGCCTCCGCGAGGAGATCACGGCGCTGCAGGAAATCGTCAACACGCTTGTCGCGAGCATCGCCAGCCGCGAACGCTGAACACGGACATGCGCCGGGCCCTCCCTTCAGGCGGGGCCGGCGCACGACGACCCGAGGTCAGCGCTCGCGCACTATGTCGCCACGGCGCACCTTGTAGTGCCGCTCACGTACTTCTGGGTCGCTGACCAGCGTCGTCTCCCCGACCTGTGTCCAGCGACGCCAGTAGGCAGCACCACCATGGTTCTCCCCCATGCACGAGCACACACAGTCGTCACCCTCCGCGGCCTGGCACCGCTTGTCGCAGCGCTGCCTCATGGAGAACTCCAGGTAAAGATCGATCTCCCCGAACTTCAGGGCCATCGCTTCGACCAAGGACCGCAGGTGTGGACGCGCGATCTCCCAGCGTGCGGGCACCGCATCACGGTTCCACGTGGGGCGCATGTACGACCCCAGCTCGTCCAGGATCCAGCGCTTGTTAGATCCACCTTCATAGGGCATCCATGCCTGAAGCCGCACTTGTCCCACCGGGCGTCGCACCCAGGGATTCGTCACCGGCTACCCCCTCCGCGTCGTATGTCCCACATCTTTGATCACCAGCGCGGCCAGCGCTAGGCCCGAGGTGCTGCAGAGCGCACCGCCCAGGAGAGTGCCGCCTATGCTTCCTGCCCTGCTGCGTTCTGGATGGCTGCGAGCCACCGGGCCATGAAGTCCTCGGCCGAGTCCAGTTCTCCGGGGCGGCGGAAGATGCCCTCGATGTGCTCGGCCATGACCTCGTTGAGCTGCTCACTGAGGTGGTCGAAGAAGGGGTCCAGGCACAAGCTGAGAAGGTTGGCCGCCTCGACCTTGGTGAAGCTGCGGGCTGCCGTGAGCACGATTTCGCCCATGCCCAGCTCGTCGATTTTGGCGCGGATGGCTTGCTGGCCGGATGTGTCCGGGAGCAGTAGGCCGTGCATCAGGTAGAGGCTGCCGCAGAAGCCGAAGATGCGGGCGACTTCTCGTGCGCGGGCCAGCCGTGCAGGGCTGGCGTCTTCGGCTTCGGCCACCACGTCACGCTGCCGTGCCGCGTGCAGGACATCGTCCAGAGCTCCGTCACGCTCAGCGTGCTCAAAGGCCGCGGCCAGCGTCTCGCAGTCGAGTCCCAAATGCAGTCCGGAGCTGGTCATCGCCTGCGCGAAGCTCTCCCCGCTCACCTCCGCCTGGGGCAGTCCGAGCAACGCGATGAGGTTCACCATGCTGCGCTGTCCACCGCGTGGTGGTGGCTGGATGTCCTGGCTGCTGTCGAGGAGCGCTTCACGCATGCGTCCCGGATGACCGAACAGGCCGGGCGAGCGGGCAAGGAACCTGTCGGCGTCGGCGTAGAGGTCGTCCGTGTCGATGTCGTCGCACGCTCGACGGGCCTGCTCGATCAGGCGTTGGACAGGGCTGCGACGCAATGCCCAGACGAGTGCGTCACGGACTGGCTCGAAGGGCGGTTCCGGTACGGGCTGGCGGGAGTGCGCTCCTGGTGTGCCGGCTCGCATGTACCAGACCAGGACGGTGGCCCGTAAGTCCTTGCCCTGCCCGCTGCAACGCGTCAGGACATCGGCGATCTCCACGGTGCGGGGGTCCAGAACAGATGTCGACCCCCGGCCTCGCCCCAGTGCCGTACGAGCATGCCGCGGGAGCAGGCCGGCTCGCCGCCATCGTTCCAGTTGCGCCGCTGATACGGCCAGGCCGCGGTCGTGGAGGAGCTCAAGCAGCTCTCGATCCGCCGGGGATCCCTCGTTGCGGGTCACGTCCGCACTTTAGAACCCCGCGAAGTGTCGTGGAGCCGTGAATTCGAAGTCTGACTCAATGGGGCGACAGGGGGAGAGGCCTGGCTTCACGAACGTCTTTCGGTCCGTTCGGGGGCACACGGGCCCGTCCCATCGCCTTGGCCCTCGGGGGACGTTCGCTGTGGGCAACCGGCAGAGAGGAAGAGAAGGCACCGACATGCTGAACGATGTGATCACGGGCTCGATCGCGGAGCTTCTGGGTGGCCTCGCCGTGGTCGTGGCTGTCGGCCTCGACGCACGGGCCCGCCGTCGCCGTGGTGCCCGGCGCGGCACCGCGTCGGGCGGAGACGGGGCGGAGACGAGGGCCGCCCGCACGTACACCCTGATCGGTACGCGGGCCCCGGACGGCCACGCGGTGCAGATCGCCAGCAGCCGCCCCGCGGGAACCGTGATCAACCGCCAGCAGCCGGCCGGCGAACGACGGCGGTTCGAGCTGACTGACGCGGTCCTTTCCGACGGCACGTACGCAGCGGAACCCCTCGACTGGTACCGGTGAAGTCCCAGCCTCGAACCGACCGAGATCAGCGGCCGGCCACCGTGATCGCGGGAGAGTCCACCCACACTGCGGTGCCACCGGATGTCACGGTCAGGCCGTACCTGCCGACGCTCGGCCGGCCGAGCTCCTCCCACCGGCGGTATGCGGAGGTGATCTCGTCCCACAGCTGTCGGGACCCGGCCTGGGTGACGGCGAAGTCGGTCGCGGTGCGGCCGTCGTAGTCGACGGCCGCCCAGGATCCGGTGGCGGGGTCTCGGATCTGGAGGCGGGTGTGGGCGTGTTCGCCGCTGGTGTCCCAGGCGAACGAGGCGCCGGGGACGGTGATGCCGATGTGGAACTCGGCATCGAGGTCGCCGCCCGCGACCGCCCACGGTGACAACCCCGTCGACGAGTACGTGGCTGCGCTCGCGGCGCCCTCCGGGGCGGCGGGCGGCTGGTCGGGCTCGGCGTCGGGGCGTGCCATCTGCATGAAGGAGGCGAAAGTATGGAAGCGGCCCTGGGCTTCGCCGTCTCCGGTGGCGGTGAGTGCGAGGGTGCCGTAGCTGCACCAGGCCGAGGTCCAGGGGGCCACGATGCGGCCGCCCGGCCGCAGCTGGGTCAGCCAGGCGGGTGGGATGCGGTCGACGGAGAAGGTGGCCAGGACCATGTCGTAGGGGGCGTTCGGCGGCCAGCCCAGGGCGCCGTCCGCGGCCACGACCGTCGGCGCGAAGCCAGCCGTCTTCAGGTTCTCCTGCGCGTTGGCGGCGAGTGTGGGGTCGAGGTCGACGGTGGTGACCTGCTCGTCGCCCACCAGCGCGCACAGCAGGCCCGCGTTGAAGCCGGTACCCGCACCCAGTTCCAGCACCCGCACACGGGCACGGACGTCGTCCTGGGCGGGGGGTTCGGCGAGGCCGGCGAGGAGGAGCATGCGGGCGACCATGGAGGGCATGGAGGCTGACGAGGACGGCAGGTCGTCGGTGAAGCGGGTGACCAGCGGCTCGTCCGAGTAGGCCGCGGCCAACCAGCGGTCGGGCTCCGTCGTCCGGTCCACGGGTCGGTAGCCGCCGGAGCCGTCGCGCAGCCAGATCCGGTCGGGCAGGAACCCGTGACGGGGTACACGGCGGAAGGCCGCCTGCAGGCGTGCCGGGAGTGGCCGGCCGAGCTGGTCGGCGACCGCCGCGAGCAGGCCGTCGACGAGCGGGTCGGTTGCTGGGGCGTCCGGTGTGGTGGGCACGGCTACTTCTTCGAACCCGGCTCGGTGGGCGGAGGGGGCGGTGGCGGAGGCGGAGGGGGTGGCGGGACAGGCCGGTTCGGCTGGTGCCCGTCATCACCGATCGGTGACCGGTGCTTGCCCTCCATGATCCCTGCCACAGCAGCCCTCCCACGGGTCGAGATCTCCTAACGGTAGAACCGGAGGAGCAGATACGGCAGAGCGCGTGCCGGACACGTAGAGAACCGCATGGCTGTTTCCCGTCCCCGTCTCCCCCCAGGCCGGTGGGTACCGCCGCGGGTGCGTCCATACCCACCGGGCCGCCAGGCGCGCCTGATTCAGCAGTTGCTGACGACTCGCTAGGATCCGCCCTGCGGCAGGAGGCGCACGCCGCGACCTGATGGCCGGTACCCCACGTCGGCCGTACCTCAGGTAAGGGCACCCGGGCTACCAGGCCCGAGGGATGGCCCCGCCGCATGACCAACACACCCGCGCGGTATCGACTCTGCGGGGCAGGTGGGGGCCCTGGAGCGGAGATCGATCATGACCAAAGCCGGCGCCAGCGGAGCAAAGAGCCGAGCCCGCAAAACCCAGCAGGCCACCGGGGTGAAGTACACGACGCTGCGGCGCACCGCCGCCGCGCGCGCTCGTCGCGGCCGCGTCGTGCAGTTCCTCACCGAAGGCTATGAGGTGGCGACCCTCCCGTACCAGATCGCCGCGGCCTGGACCCGACAGGGGCTGCACGTCCTGTTGCTCCACGACTACAAGCCCTACCGCACCGACCTCGACCTGTACTCGAAGCAGGCAAAGAAGCGCAAAGCGGCCGAAGCGCGGCGCCAGGCACATCCCGGCCCTCGAAGCACCGTGCTCCTGCACCCCGACCAGCTGCAGGGCCGTGGCCTGCTCGTCGAACAGCACACCCCGTGGCACGTGCGCGAGCAGGGTGACCACGGAGGCAGGGAGCTTCTCCTTCGTGAGGCGCTTGAGGTCGGCCGGGCTCACTTCGACGTCGTGGTTCTGATGGGCCATGGGGTCTTCGCCCGGTTGTCCCTCGTCGATGACTTCGTGCTCCTGGCCCACACCGCCGAGGGCATTCCCAGCGGGGAGAGCCTCCCCCGCGGGAAGGGCGGCGACGGCCGGACGGAATGGGTGGCGCTGTCGCCGGCGCAGAGCGCCGCCCTTCTGCGGGACCGACACCTCGCGGACCTGCACCACCCGGTCGCCCTTCTCGGCATGGTCACGGCCAGAACCCTGTACACCGGGGACACCCCGCCCAGGCTCGATCCCGAGTTCGTGAAGGCCGTAGAGGAGAACATGGCCTCCGTGGGACTGCCGCTGCTGGGACACATCACCCTGGACGGACACAACGACGCCAAGACCCTGGTGGAACGCCAGCACAAGCCGTCGACAGCGGCCACGGCGCCACCCGACCACGGGGTGGTCGAGACAGCGCAGGCCATCCGCCGCCGTTGGTGACCGGCGCTCGCCCTCCGCCATGTGTCTCGTCTTCGACCGGGGTGGCTGAGCAAGGCTGTGGCTGTGACGGGCGCGCATCCGCTGTTCGCACACCGCGCCCGCGCATTTCGAGGCCTGCCAGGCCCGGTCCGCGAGACGCGGATCTTCTCCAGTACCGCCTTGAAATGGGTGCAGTCCGCCCGTTGACCTGGTGTGACGATCAGGGACAGCGGGCGGCAACGGCCGTCCACGCTCAGGGTAGTTTGGTGGTGAACCCGCCGCGCGAGCGGCCCAGGCCCTCACCTTCCGCGCCACCTCCACCAGGCGGGCGTGAAGGCTCTGCCACGCGGTTTCGCCCTGATGTTCTGCCCGTACGGCCACCCTTTGAGGCGGATACCGGCGCCTGCCGCGTGCTGATGAGCCCGCACGATGGTGGAGTCCACCGAGATGTCCCAGTCGATATCACCTGCCGCGTCGGCTGCGGCCTGGACATGCTGGAGCAGACGCTCCCACGTCCCGTCACCCGACCACAGCCGGTGGCGCTCGTAGACGGTCTTCCACGGCCCGAACCGTTCGGGCAGGTCACGCAACTGCACGCCGGTCCGCACCCGGTGCAAAATCCCGTCGATCATCTGCCGGTGGTCCCGCCACCTGCCACAACGCCTATTGCTGACCGGCAGGAACGGCCGCAGCCGTTCCCACTCGGCGTCTGTCAGATCTCGCCGCCCCATGTCCGCAACAACGACCAGGACACGGAGCAGTCCCACGATTGGCCGGACAAGTCCTAGCTAGTGGGTCGAGTCGAAGATGTTGAAACGGGCGGGTTCGGCGCCGTCGACGAACCGCAGCTGATTGCCGTCGACGATCGTCAGCGGCCTCTTGCCCTCCGAGCCGTCGTACCAGATCTCGTAGTAGTCGTCCTTGTCGACGAAGGTGAACTGGTTGGCCTTCTTCGTTCCGACCCTCATGTAGTCGTCGGGGATCTGGATCCAGCCGCCCTCGTTTTCCTTCGAGGTGACCTGGAGGTAGCCGCCCCAGTTGCCGTCCTTCGCCCAGCCGTCCACGACCTTCAGCCACGCTGCGGGGAGGATTTCCTGGATGGGATCTCCCGGGATCTCGTTACCGGACTTGTCCTTCCTGACGTTGCCGTTGGAGTCCTTGGCCCACACCTTCGGAGTGTCCTCGTTGATGAGGAGGCCGGTTCCGTTGAAGCGCATGCAGTTGCTGGTCTTCTTCTCCGCTCCCGTGTGGATCAGGAAGCTGTTGGTGCGCAGCCGTCCCATGAATGCTCTCCTTCGCGATGATGATCAAGGTCTCCGCTCCATTCCCCGGTCGGCGTCACGGCGAATCGGCCGGGCTCCCCCAACCACCCCTAGGAGGGAGCGCGCGGGGGCGCAGTCCCGGCGTAGGCGTGACATCCCGTGCGCTGCCTGAAGCTGCGGTTCCACCCCATCAGCCGGTGGTGTGACCGGACGTCCCTGAGGCCATGGAGGTTCCGGAGCGGCGATCGGGCACGGGCGACTTCTGATCCGCAGCTTCTGGGGATCGGACGCTGACGACCACTCCCTTGGCTGCTAACCCGCCGACTGCTGCGGAAAACTTCAATGACCTCGATCACCTTTGACCGGTCGGCAGGTCCTAGTTGCCGGCCTGGCCCCCTTGGTTGTCACGGGTGGCGGTAGCCGTTCACGTACCTGCGGGCGGCCGCCTCGCTCGTGCCGAGCGCGGTCGCTACCGTCTCCATCGGGATCCGGCCGACCTGCACCGCAAGAGCCGCGTCCGCACCCACCCCGGCGATCAGATACCTGAGGTCCGCGAGGGCCTTCAACGCCACGAGCGGATCCTTCACCGCAGTGGTCTCCAAGCTCTCCTTCAGGTCGGTCAGCAGAGCGATGAGGGGTTCCGGGAGGGGGACGGCGGCGTCCCGGACCACGGTCAGGTGCGCGCCGTAGTCCGCGATCGGCCCGGTCAGATCGACGTCGGCCTCGTAGAGGGGCTTCCGGTCGTCGAGCACGGTCCAGTCGAGGGGGTACTCGGCCGCTCCGCGCCAGCCGCACGCGCACGCACCGCGCAGGAGGGCGGCCTTCGGGCGGCCGAACCGGCCGTCGTACGCGTGCCATTCCGTGGTGGACGGCACGTGCGAGCCGCTGCCCACGTCGAAGTACACCGGCCCCGGCTCGGTGCCGTCCTCCAGCAGCACCCCGACCGAGCCCTCGTGCGCAGCACCCAGGTCCCTCAGCGTCCGGTCCACCACACCCCACCCCTCCCCGTCATACGGCCTGTGCGGGCCGGATCGGTGCCGGGCCCCGCCGGTTCCAGCGTGCCGCACCCGCCCGGCCGCATGCCCGCGTCCGGTGAAAGTGCCACCCCCAAGGGAACGCTGCGCCGTCCCGGACCCCATCAGGACGCCAGGGTGCGGGGCTTGCGCAGCCAGAGCAGCCATCCCGCCGCGCCGGCTGCCACTGCGAACAGGAGGGCGTCTTGGACGTGGTTTGCCGACCCCGGGGGAACCGTGAGCATTCTGACTCCACCCGTGCCGTCGGGGTGAGTCCTGGTTGAGTGTCTGGTGCCGCGAACAGTCGCGTCAGGGCCGTCGTCTGCCGCTCATCCGCGCGGTCGACGCCACCTGCGCCCTCCTGGCCGACGGGCATCGGAGAGGGTGTGGAAGGCGAGCTGACCGTTTGGCGGGGAAGGTCGGTCCGCCCAGGCTGTGACCCCGGGCTTGGATCGATCGGGCCCAGGTGTACAGGGCCCCGAACCTCGCCAGGGCACGCACCCGAACTGAAGTTGTGGTCCTGCGGTTCGGTACCTGTCTGTCCGGTGGCAAGGCCCCGGCGGAGAAGCCCGGGGCCGAGCAATCCCGGCATCGCCCCGTCCCGTTGGTAGGGCGGGCTCGCGTTCCCGGTGCCTTGGTGGCGAGCGCCGCCGGGGCACCGGGAACGCCCGGAAGGGGGCCGAGGCCGGGTGTGTGTTAGGCCCGGATCTCGTTGACGGGTTTTGGCAGTGGCTGGTGATTCCGCCGGCTGGCGGGGAGCGCTACTCGAACTGCCCGGGCCAGAAGACGACGCGAGGGGAGGCTCACTTCATCTGGATGCCCAGGCGTACGCATTCGATGAGGTAGTCCCCGGTGTCGGCATCGATGGTGACACCGTGGGCCTCGCTGTGGAATCCGGGGAAGGCTCGGTCGAACGCCTCCAGCGCGGACAGGTAGCGCAGGACCGGACCGTTGAGCGCGCCGAGTGCTTCTCCGGGCATCAGGACGGGGATCCCCGGGGGAGTCACGGTGACCATGGCCGCAGCCACCCTGCCGGCGGCCTGGGCGAGGGGGAGGCGTTCCGTGCCGCCCCGGATCAGCTGCCGGTAGCACGCCTGGGGTGGGGCGACGGGTTGCGGCAGCTGCTGGAAGGCGGTGTCCAGGGCGTCGATCAGTTCCGCCCGGGTGAGGTGTTCGTGCATGTCCTGGCAGAGACCGCGCAGGGTCGTGCCGCTGTAGCGCTGCGGGTAGCGCTCGACGAGGTCCGGCAGTACTTGGCGCAGCGGGGTGTCGGCGTCATGGAGGGCTTTGAAGTCCATGAGGGCGTCCATCAGGGTGCCCCACTTGCCCTTGGTGATGCCCATGGAGAACAGGACGAGGGTGGTGTAGGTGTCGGTCTTCTCCACGACGATGCCGCGGCCGGCCAGGTACGCGGTGAGGATGCGGGCGGGGATGCCCCAGGAGTCCGCCTCGCCGCGCGCGTTGACGCCGGGGCAGGTCAGCGTCACCTTGATGGGGTCCAGGAGGCACTGGCCCTCGCCGAGTCCCTTGAAGCCGTGCCAGTCCGCCTCCGGGACGAGCTCCCAGCAGCGGGGGTCGGAGGCCAGGAGTGCCGGGGAGGCGTCTGCGAAGGCCACGGTGGTCCCGTCGGCCGGGTCGGTGACGGTGTCGGGCTGCCAGACGCCGAAGAACCACGGCAGCCGGTCCCCGGCCTCCGCGATCCGGCGCCCGGTGCGGACGAGGGCCTGCCGGAACCGCACGGCCTCGGTCACCGCCTCGTTCACCAGCCACTCGCCCTGCGGTCCGTCCATCATCGCCGCGGCCACGTCCAGCGAGGCGATCACCGGGTACAGCGCCGAGGTGGTGCCGTGCATCATGAACGTCTCGTTGAACCGGTGGTGCTCGACCGGTGCTCGGGGTGAGGACTTCACGTGGACCATGGCGCTCTGCGACAGGGCGGCCAGCAGCTTGTGCGTCGACTGGGTCGCGAAGACCGTGGGCCGCTCGTCGCCCTCGAAGGTGTCCGGCCCCACGGCCATGCCGTACCGGCCCGCGTACAGCGGGGAGAAGCGCGCGTAGGCGAACCAGGCCTCGTCGAAGTGCAGACGGGGCGTGCTGGGAGCCAGGGCGCGCGCGGTTTGCACGGTGTCGTAGCACAGGCCGTCGTACGTCGAGTTCGTGATCACCGCGTACTGGGCCTCGGGGGACACCGCTCCCGGAGTCAGGGGGTGGGCGGCGATCCTGGCGGCGACCGCGGCAGGCGCCGTCTCGCGCGCCGGGAGCGGTCCGGCCAGCCCGTATCCGTTGCGGGTCGGGACGAGGTAGACCGGGCGTGCACCCGAGATCACCAGCCCGTGCAGCACCGACTTGTGGCAGTTGCGGTCCACCAGGGCGATCTCGTCGGCGGTGACGCAGTAGTGGCCGACCATACGGTCCGCGGTGGAGTCGCCGTGGAGCACGAAGTACGTCCGGTCGGCGCCGAAGATGCGGGCGGCGTTGCGCTCGGCTTCCCCGATGGGGCCGCTGTGCTCGAAGAGGGAACCCAGTTCCTCCACCGAGATCGACAGATCGGTGCGGAAGAGCCGCTCACCGTAGTAGTCGAAGAAGGCCCTGCCCACGGGCGACTTCAAGAAGGCCACGCCGCCCGAGTGCGCCGGGGTGTGCCAGGAGTACTCGTGGGCGTCGTCGAACCGTCGCAGCGCTTTGAAGAACGGCGGCAGGACGGAGTCGCCGTACTCCCGGGCGGCGTTGAAGACCCGGCCCGCGATGAAGGACGGCGTGTCCTCCAGAGGCCAGATGTATCCGACGGCGGTCTCCGCCACCCACAGGGGGAGTCGGTCCAGACCGTGGTCCGATTCCTCGCTCATGACGACGAAGACGGGCAGGGCCGTGAACCGGCGGGTGATCTGGCGCAACACGGCCGCTCCCCGGCCGTCGCCGTCCTCGCCGGTCTCGGACGGCAGGTCCCATGCGACGACCGCGGCCGACAGGCCCGCCTCCGTACGCAGGGCGGCGCAGGCCGCCTCGACGGTCCGCGCCCACCGCACCTCCAGGCCGCGATTCTCCAGCTCCTTGCCGATCCTCCGCAGTTGGTCACCGCCGACGCCCCGGCCCAAGGGGTCCTCGCGCAAAGCCAGCAGGACACTACCGTTCGCCATGACACTCTCCACGTGCGTCAACCCATCCCGACCTGCCAAGCATCGAGTTCAAACACCACGGACCGGGTCGAAATCCGGCGACCCTCACCCGTTCGGCAGGGGCGCACGACAGGGCACCCCTCGTTCCGCAGACCTAAGGCCGAGCGAATGACGGCTCGCGCAGGTCTGGTTATCCGCTATCCGTTATCCGGGTCGGGCGCCGCCGGGCCTCTTCCACGACTCCGCGACTCCGCGGCGCATCGCCGCAGCCGACCGGGGGCAACGGTCCGGGGTGTCACCCGAGGGCGCAGGCCCAGGCGGGCCTTGACCCCGAATGTTGAACACATCCATACGGCTTGGGCCCGCAGTTATCACTCCAGCCCACAACGCCCCACACGACCGCGAAGGTAACCCTCGGCGACCGCTCCCCAAGATCTGCCAGACCCCGCTGGACTCCGTCGCAGACATGAGGCGATGGAGGGGGAGGCGGGTGCGTTCCGGACGATGCCGGTGAGGAACACGGCGAGGACCAGGACTCCGAAAGCCCGGCACCAGCGAGCCGGCCCGGACAGGATCACCCACGCGCCCATGTACGGACACCAGAACCGGCGGAAGGCCACGCCCCCAGCCCACAGCGCCATACAGACCGCCACGGTGACCAGCACCCTGGTGAGGCCGGTGCCGCCGAGCAGGTGGCCGGTCACGGCCGCCGTGGCGAGCATGGCCTCCGCGGTGCCCCCAGGGCGACGACGCCACGCACGGCACGGTCCGGGTCGAACGCACACAAGGCTGTACGCGCATCCTGAACGGCTTCAATGCGGTAGCCGACCCGGCCCCGGTGGCCGAAGACGAACTCCTCCAGCTCGGCGAGGGCCTGGCGCCGGTGGGCAGTGCCCTGGCGGGCGACGCGGATGAGATCCACCAGTGCGGGGGCAGCGCCAACGGGCTGCGCCCGCTGCCCATATCGACCTGGGCGGCCTCCCTTCCCACCCGCGCCGTCTGACAGGATGCGGAGCATGAGCTACTGGGACCCACTGCCGGCCGTCCGGGCCGCGGAGAGCGGGCCGCTGCCCGCGCCGGACGGCGGCACGTGGCTGCCCTCCGCGGACTACCGCGGCCGCTGGTGGAACCCCCGCCCCGAACGCTGGGCGGAACGCGACTGGCGCAACGTGCCGGGGCCGTTCTACGGGGCCGGGACCGACACGTGCTGGATGGGCCGGCTGATCGCGCCCGCGCACGTGCTCTACGACGACGAGTGGGGCGCCGAGTTCGTCTACCGGCAGCCCCGTGACACGGCGCAGGCGCTGGCTCTGCTGGGCGCGGTCGCGCAGGACCCGATGGTCGGGTACGCCCGCGACGGTGACGACCACTGGACCCCGGAGCTCGTCCGCGACTGGTGGAGGAAGCGGGGCCGGGTGCGGGAGTGGGCCGCGGCCCTGGACCGTACGTGGTCCGTCTCGAGCCGGGCGGAGGAGCGCGAGGCGGCCGGCGGGGGCCGGGAGTACGTCGCCTACATCGACGGAAGCCTCGCGCAGGACCTACGCCACTACCTCTTCTGGCTGTCCGAAGGCCGCCCGGCCAACCCCGGCGAACCCTTGCCAGCCCTCCCCCTGCGCGGGGCCTAGCAGGGGTCAGTGCCCAGGTTACGGCCCGCAGGACGCGCCCCTGCTGGGCCTGGATGTCGACGCCGCCCACTGGGGGAAGATCACCGGGCTGGATGCTGTCAACCGAGGCGGTGACCGGCGACGTGTGACGGCTGCCGGACCTGCCCGCGGTCGACAGCGCCACGGGGGCTGTGGCTTTATTCACGGGCCTCCAGCCGCCCCCAGCGCCATCGCAACTCGTCATAAAACGCCTCCCAAAACGGGTTCTGGCACAGATCTTGGGGAGTCGTCGCGGAGCGTTACCCCGTTGTTCGATTGCGAGGAGACGCTTCGCGTGAGACCGCGTACGCCTTGGCATCCCTCGATCAGAATTGACGCTCCCTCAGGTGCCTGCCTGCCGCTGCTGCGCTCGGTTGTGGGCGGTGATGGTGCTGGTCATGCAGACCGATGCACCGTTCTGGGACTCGCTGGTGTTCGACGGGATCGACGATGTGGACGTCGAGGCGGTGACGGCCGCGTTCGGCACAGTCGAGGTGATGGCGAGAGGCCGCGCGGTGGGGGCGGCATGTCCGGACTGTGGTCGCTTCTCGGACCGAGTCCACGACCGGTACCAACGCAGGCTGAAAGACCTTCCGCTCGCTGAACAGGGCTTCGTGATCCTGCTGACGGTCCGGCGCTTCATCTGCGGAGCGGCGGACTGCCCGCGCCGGACGTTCGCCGAGCCGTTCTCACGGCTGGCCGTCCCTCACGCACGGTTCACAACGCGGCTCAACCGCGCCCTGGAGCGGGTGGGGCTCGCGCTGGCCGGGCGGGCCGGGGCCCGGCTGGCCGCCCAGTTGGGCTTCGGCGCGGGACGGATGACCTTGTTACGCAGGGTCATGGCATTGCCCGATCCACAGTTCAGCACGCCGCGTGTGCTGGGCGTGGACGACTTCGCGATCCGTCGCGGCCAGACCTACTCCACCGTCTTGACCAGCGTCGAAGACCATCGCGTGGTCGATGTGCTCCCGACCCGCGAAGCCGGGCCACTGGCCGCCTGGCTGATCCAGCACCCAGGCGTGGAGATCATCTGCCGGGACCGAGCTGGCGCATACGCCGAGGGCGCCCGCCGCGGCGCCCCCGACGCTCTGCAGGTCGCCGACCGGTTCCATCTGTGGCAGGGCCTCGGCCGAGCCGTTGAGACCTGCGTCGCCGCCCACCGCGACTGCCTGCGCAGCCCGTCGCCCACCGGCACACTGCCAGGCGCGACCCGTCCCGACCCCGCTCGGCCGCAGGACGACTCGGCACCTGTCGGCCGGCGGGCCGAACGGAAGAAGGCAGCACACGCCCTGGTCCACGAGCTCCTCGCCCAAGGCCACTCACGCCGGGCGATTGCTCGGCACCTGGGCTGGGGTCTCAACACCGTGCTCCGGTACGCGAACGCCGCACGCTGGCAGGACACCTTTCGCGAGAACCGGCCCCGGTCCAGCAAGCTGGACCCCTACAAGCCCTACCTGGAGCGGCGATTCGCCGAGGGATGCACCAGCGTCACCCGACTGCACGGCGAACTCATTGCCGCCAACGCGCCCGTCACCTACCAGATGGTCCGCGCCCACATCGCGACCCTCCGCAGGACTCCGGCCGACGCGGCACCGCGGCCGCCGTCGGTGCGGCAGGTGACCGGCTGGCTCACTCGCCACCCCACCGCCCTGACCGAAGATGACCGCGCCGGACTGAAGGGCATCCTTGCCCGCTGCCCTGAACTTGACACGGCCTCCAGGCATGTCCGCGAGTTCGGCGAGATCCTCACCGGACGCCTCGGCGCCACACTCCCCACCTGGATCGATGCCGTCGACGCCAGCCAGCTACCCGGCCTCACCGGCTTCGCACTCCATCTGCTCCGAGACCTCGACGCAGTGACAGCCGGTCTCACTCTCAACTGGAGCTCCGGCAGTATCGAGGGAGCCGTCAACCGCATCAAGAAGATCAAGCGGCAGCTCTATGGCCGCGCCAGATTCGAACTTCTCCGAAAGATGATCCTGCTCCAGTAGCACTACGAGACGCTCCCCAAGAGCTGCGCGAGAACCGAGAAGTACTGCGCAGGTCAGATACCTTGCAGACATGACCAGAGTGTTGCCTACTGACGTTGCTCACGTACTGGACACCGTTTTGAGCATGGTGGTGGACCCAGGTCTCGCGCTGCATCGGCAGATGCGGCATCTCCGACTGGAGAAGTGCTGTGCGTGCGGCTGCGGTTCGACGTACTTCAGTCTCGATGCGGACGGTGTTTCACCTGCACCCGCGCTTACGGGCACGCAGGTGGTGGCCGACATGGAACTGTTCGGCGCGGACGGAGAGACCGCCGGCGAGGTTCTGGTGTTCGCCGAGGACGGGTATCTGGCGTGGCTTGAGGTCTGCTCTTGGAGCGAAGACACCTTCACACTGATCGACGCACACCGGATCCTGTGCCCATGCGACCGATGAGTGCCGGATGAGCGACCAAAGGGGCACTGAAACAGGGGGCCCTGGGCTCGCGCCCCTCCCCCTGTAATCGAACGGCACCGTCGCTCTCCGCGACCGCTCCCCAAGATCTGTGCCAGAACCCCAAAACGGGTGACATAGCCACCCCCGCCGACCTGCACGACGCCGCTGCTGCGAAGGAAGTCCTCTTCCGCCTGCGTCTGATGCACCCCGAGATCACGATCCTCTGGGCTGACTCGGCGTACGCCGGAAAGCTCGTCGGCTGGGCCAAACGGCACCTCAACCTCACGATCAAGCCGGTCAGCCGGCCTAAGGACGTCTCCGGCTTCGTGATCCTGCCCCGACGCTGGGTTGTCGAGCTCGCTCGCTTGGATGATGCACGCACGCCGCCACGCGAGGGACTACGAACGGCTCATCCAGCACTCCGAAACCCTGATCACCTGGGCCGCCATCACCCTCATGACCAGGCGCCTCGCGCGGAAGGGGGCCACCCCCAGCTGGCCGAGGAAACCTCAGCCCTCATGACACGACGCCTGACCCGCGGCTACCGCGCGGGGTGGACTACAAAGCCAGCCTGCTGAGACCGGTCGTCACCGATGGCTCTCCTGGACGACCTCGATGGAGAGTTGGGCACCCATTTCCTCGAAACCCAACGCGGCAGCAACCCGCTGGGAGGCCACAGACACTGCACGCCACTGCGGCAACAATCCTTCAGCGAGAGCATGCGCGGCCGCCGCCGAACCCGTCACCCGCGCGAGGCCACGCCCTCGCGCATCTGGTGCCGTGAGCACGCTGAGGTGAGCGGTCCGGCGGAGCCAGACCTGATACCCAGCAGCAGCCACCACACGGCCGTCCTTGCGAACCACGAACGCGGGCGACGTAGTCTCGGCCAGAGCAGCTTCCGCAGCGTCCTCGTGCCCCGCCGCCTCCTCCAGACCGCACACCGCAGGGTGACGGCCGGGCAGTTGTTCCACCATCGGCGGTGCAACGGTCGGTCGGAAGCCTTCTGGAGACACGTACGACAACATCGCTGGACCGAGCACCCCAGCCACGGGCAGCACTTCACGGACCGCAGCGGCATCCACCACAGAATCCACCGGCATGCCCCAGAGCGCGTCGCGCACGATCACGCTCGCACTCTCAGTCGGCACGGTCACGATCGCCGATCCTCCGAGAGCCACCACCCCGACCCAGCCAACCGGGCACAGCCCCGATTCCGGGGACACAACCACGTTCACACCACCCTTCGGCGCGAACGACACCGGCACCCGGGCCAGGTCCTCCCATAGCCCCTGGGCTCTGGCAAGCAGCGGATCCATCGACATGGCCTTGATCCTGCCAGTCGGAGCAGGCTGACCTGGCGAATTAGTCAGCATAGATCGTCAGCAACGAAGCGGAACTGGAGGCAACGCGATCCCGACGATTAGAAACACGCACTCACGACTCGGGAACACCCCGGGGACCGGCGGTCGGAAACGAAAACCCAGCGGGTCGGCGCTCGAATCGAACTATCGTGTTGGGCGCCATCGGTGACAGTCATGAGACGGGGTAGCAATGCGGTGGGGAAATCGGATGCGGCAGTGTGCCGCTGCGGCAGTGAGCACGACGCTGGCGATGACGGTGTTGGTCGCATGCAGTCAGGGAAGTGACGCGCCGGACCCGAAGTCGCCCGGCACGAGCGGGTCGCCCCGGTCCGATGTAACGAAGCCCGGCCGTCCCGCCTTCGATCCGCCCATGCGTTTCGAAGGGCCAGGGATCGATTTACTGGGCGCCCGACAGCCGAGTACGACGAGCGGGGGAGCGTCGCGGCCTGCGGTCACGCTCGCCAACGGGGTCGCCTTCGTCACTGCCGAGGAGGGGATGGAGGCGATTGACACGCAGACCGGAGAGCCGCGGTGGGAGGCGAGGCCGAAGAACGCCGCTGAGAAGGGTGGGTTCGGCAGCGACCGCGCCTCGCCCCTCGTGTCGGCTGATGGGAAGACGGTGTACGCCGCCTGGAACAGGTGGGTGAAGGGCGAAGGAACGGCACCGGGCCGGGCGGTGATCGAGGTACTTGCTGTCGACACCGCCACCGGCAAGACAGCCGGGTCAGCCGAGATCCCGGCTGCTCCCAGTTCGACCGGGCTCTCTGCGACCCCTATCGGCGCAGACGAAATCCTCGCGGCGCGGGTGATCGGAGCAGATGCGACTACGGTGGTGGTCACTGCAGCCGATACGACGTACGCCGTGGACCCTGTCGCGGGCACGGTCCGTTGGAAGAAGGCCGATTTCCTTGCCGTGGTGCTGGCTGACGGCATCGTCGCCGGTGGTGAGAGGACGGGGTTCAGGGAAGGGCGCCTTACCGGACTGTCCGTGACCTCGGGCGACCAGCGTTGGACGATCAGCGATGCCAAGCGGCCCGCAGGGGTCGGGTCCGGGTTGCTGACCGCCGTGCTCGGTGCCAAGACGCTCGTCGTTGACGCTGCCAAGGGCGAGCAGCGCTTGGCCCTTGACGGGGGCTGGGGATGCCGTTACGACCAACAGTCTCTGGTCCTGTGCTCCGGTGGTGCCACCGGGTCCGGTCGGGGCATTGCGGTGTTCGATGCCACTTCGCTCGAGAAGCGGTGGGCTCTGCCCGACGGATCCGGCCGGAACGTGCCGAGGGTCAGCGGATTCTGGCACGGGGCCGTGTACGGGGAAGTGGTGGCGGACGAGAGCCTGGTCCTGGACGGCAGGACGGGGCAGGACCGGGAGACATCAGCTGGTGCGGCGCCCACCGAGATCGACCAGTTCGGCGGCGTGGCCTTTGGGGCCGGTCGTCCCACGTTCTATCGCGCTACACGCTGAGACAGCCGCAGCAACAGGGCCAGAGCCTGCTTGCCCATGGCGTCCTCGACGAGGGGCAGCTGCCGCGGGGCCTCCTGGCGGAAGAGCTGCTGGATTCGTTCCGCGTCGGTTTCGATGCCCCGGCGGCGGCTAGCCCGCCGGAGCATGGCCGTCAGCTTCCACATCTGCAACTTGGCTGCCAGGCCAGGCGTGGGCGCGACGGCCAGGATGCGGCGGGCGTCAGGGCGGGTCAGGGTTCCCGGCTTGTCCCTGAACGCCTCGATCATCGCCGGGAAGTGCAACCCGCAGTGCACCTCTACGTGCAACCGTGGAGCCCCCTCCCGGTGCAACCCTCACCGGGCCCGCGAGGCGGCCAGCTTGCCCAGCACTAGGACGACGTCGCGGCCGCGGTGGCGACGTCACCCAGTTTCTCCCCGGACCGGGCAATCACTCGGCGGGGCACCGGAGGTCACCGGCGGCGCAGGGCGAGCGCCACGCCGAACGCGGCGGCCAGCGCCGAGGCCACCCCGCCCACGGCGCCGATCGGCCCGGCCAGCGAGCGGTGGACCACGCACAGGTAGCCGGTGGCGCCCAGGACCAGGACGACGACGATCCCCATGACCAGGAGCAGCACGGGATCGGTGCTCGGGGGCTGCGGGGCCGGCTGCTGGGGCTGGGGCTGGGGCTGGGGCTGCTGGTCGATGGTGGCGGACATGAGGGGTTCCCTCCCGTTGTTGGTCTACGGACGATCCGCAGACTGCGGCGCGGAGCACCTAGCCCCGCAACCCCTGGTGTCTTGACCGGGCGGCCAGACAGCAGGAGGGGCGGCGCAAGGTTTTGCCTGGCACCACGCTGCGGGCCGGGCGGGATCCATTCGATAGCGCTGACGTGCAGGAACTCCCCCGATCCCCTGTCTGAAGAATCTTGAATGAGGGGGTTGCGTGTGTAGGTGGGCGGGACTTCCTGGCCCCTTCCGGCTATTGAATGGCCGCTCGGCGGGGCGTACGAGTCCCACCTTCACGGCCCCCGGCGGCGCCGGGGAAGGGGTTCCGGTTCCCCCCTTCAAAAGGGGAACCGGGACTCGCGGATTGATCGAGCGCCGACCCCTGGGTACCGGCCCGCGCCCCGCTACTCCCCCAGCGCCTCCGGCCGCCCGCAGGGCCCGTCTGGCCGCCGAGCTGGCCGAGCTGGCCGTCGAGGACCCGGGCGGGCCAGGCCGGGCTTCGGCGGCATCAACATGACCGTGACGAGCTCGCGGGGTCGTGTGCCAAAGCTCGGTAGCTGTCACTGGCGGCCCCGAATAGGCTGCGCAAGCATCCGGGGCGAAGCAACCCGACTGTCACCAGAGAGGCACGGTACTTGTCACCCACAGCCGATCGCCGGCCTTCCTGTCACCGGGCCAAAGCGTGACTCGCGAGGACCTCATCGCCATGCTTCGCGAACAGACCCCGGCATGCGGACCTGCCCGTGACGCCTTGATTGCCGGGGGTGCCTTCGCCGTTTGGGACGGTCTGGTCCCTGCCAACCGGCACGCGGGTGTGTTCGCGATTCGAATCCGCACAGCTGCTCGGCGCGGCCACATAGTCGAGGGCCTTGCCGCCACTGTCGACATCCTCCGACAGGCGGGGGAAGAGCCTCTCCGTACCGGTCGCATTGACTCTGTGGATATGGCGTCCGTGTTCACGATCTTTCTGAACTCCTCAGCAACAGAAGTCCTGGCCTGCGCAGGCGGGCCCCGGCCCTACCCCCTGCGAACGCCAGCCGACGCCCCCGAGTGACAACACACCGGCCTTGGTGTCAACTCTCGTGCTTCGGCTCAGGTCGGCGCAGCAGCAGGACGTGCCAGGCCTCTGTTCAGAAGGAAACGTCGAAGTAGTCGATGTCCGTGAATTCGACTTCGAGGCCGTTTGCGCGGGTTCCGCCGTCCTTGAAATAGATTTCCTGCAGTCCTTCGGCGACGATTGCACGCATGTGCTGGTCGCTCCCGCCCTCCGCGCGGGCCTCGAAGAGGCGCTGCGCGTACGCGGGCGGAAGGTGGACGGTGAGGCGTCGCATGCGGCCGTCGTCGGTGGTGCCGACGGGTGCGGTGTAGCCGAACCGGGCTCGCGTCTCCACCGTGATCCCCGTGCTCGTGGCGGCCTCCTTACGGCGGCGGCCGCGGACCACGGGCTGCCAGCGGGCCCGTACGGCTGTGTCGATGCGGTCCGCCACGTGCTTGGGCGGCGTCTTCCGGTCGCCCTTGCGGTAGCGCTCCACCGAGCGCTGACTGACGCCCAGCTGCTCGGCGACGGCCTTGGTCGACTTCAGCTGTCTGACCAGGAAGTTGATCCGGCCCTTCAGGGTCTTGGGCGGCTCCTGAGTGAACCCTTCGCGGTCCGCGCGGTCCAGGGCGTCGTCGATGTCCCCCACCGGCTGCGTGTCCTTCCTCTCGGCCCTGTCCCGGGCGCTGCGCCCGGGACCGGTTGCCCAGCCTGGTCTACGACCCGGTCGTCGGGCCGGCCGCCGTCGTGTGCAGGGCGGTCATATCGTCGTCCGTCGTGGTGGCAGTCTGCCCGACCCCGGAGAGGCCGTGTGGCCGCGTGGCGGGAGTGGTCGGTGCAGTGGATCCCGCTGCCTGAATGCCACTCCAGCACCGGGCCCACGGCGTCGCCGTGCTCCTGGCACCAGGAGACGGGAACTACGCCGCCGCAGTCGTATCGCCTGCACACGCACCGCTCGCCCGGCCCCGCGTACGCGATGCCGTGGCGGACCGGTCCGCCCGCCGGTCCTGACGCGGCGGTGCCGCGCAGGCCGGCCGGCCAGGCCAGCGTGAGGCGCAGGCTTCCTGATCCCGACCGGAACCGGTCGATCACCCGCACCTCCCCCAGCACCGCCAACCGTGCCATTCCCGGCGCAGTCAGCCGGCCCACCGACGCCCCGAACGCCCCGCCGTCAGGGCGGCCGGCTCGTCGGTCCGGCAACGGCCGTGGCCAGGTGCTCGCCGACCTGCCCGGCCGTGTCAGGTCGCAGGCGGATGGTGCGGCCGACCGCACGCGGTCCACGCGCCGCCTTCGGCCTCCCACATGGCGTGCCTCGCGCAGGTCAGCTGGTGTCCTCCCCAACCCGAAATGATCACCTGATGTGATCGCGGAGTGACGTGGTGTCAGAGCCAGGTGCTTTCATGGAGGCGCTGTGCGGGGAGCGCAGCCTGGCTGGGAAGGAATTTTGAATGCCGTCTGTCCGGGAGCACTTACGGAACGGGTCGATCGTGCGGGCGCACTGGCGGAACCCCGCCGGTTCCAGCAAGCAGGTCGGCCTGCTCGTCATGTTCGTGGTGGCGATGTTCGTTCTTGGCAGCAAGCCGATGGGTGGCGCTGCTCCGGTGGAGCAGGTGCCGGGGCCGCAGTCGACGGTGTATCCGATCAAGTGGCCGGGGTGGGACACGCCGGTCGTGGTGCCGACGCCGACGGTCTCGTATCCGATCGTCTTCCCCAGCCCGGGGAGCACTCCGTGAGCCGGCGCCCGCACGTTCGGCGTTCGAGCCGGGGCCGGCGTCCCCGCAGGCGTCAGGACACGGACCTGGAGAAGCTCGGGCTGCTCGCCCTGGTGGGCGTGGTGGTCCTCGGTGTGGTGGTGGGGGTGCTGCGGTGGCTGGCCGCGCATCCCTGGGTGGTGGTGCTTGCCCTCCTGGCGGTGGCGGCCGCGGGCGGGGTGTGGGTGTGGCGGCGGAGAGAGGCAGCGCAGTGGGAGCTCGTACGCTCCCAGGGCCTGCGCTACGCGGTCGAGCAGCTGGACCGGCTGCACCACCGGGAATTCGAGTTCGCTGTCCGGGACCTGATGCACCGCGACGGCTGCCGGGATGCCCTCCAGGTCGGCGGCCGCGGCGACAACGGCGCGGACGTGAAAGCCACCGACCCGTACGGCCGGCGCTGGGTCATCCAGTGCAAGCATCGCAAAGCCGGCTCGGCCGGGAAGCCTGTCGGTACCCCAGATCTCCACGTCCTCAACGGCACCAGCCGACAGGTCCACGGAGGTGACGTGCTGGTCATGCTCACCAACGGCCGGATTACAAGCAACGCCGTCACCTTCGCCAAGTCCCAGCGCCTGCACCTGGTCGATCGCCGCCTCCTCGCCCAGTGGGCCGCCGGATCCCGCCCCCTGTGGGATCTCCTTCGCGCCGTACCCCCACCCCGCAAACCGACCCCTCTGTCCTGAGCCCCCGGCAACGGACCCCGGGCGGCAACAGCCCGATGAAGCGGCCGCCCGCTTCCGGCGCGCTCACAACAACAGGCCACGGCCGCACCCACCGCCGCGGGCGTGACTGCCGCTGTCGCGGAGCCGACGCCCGCAGCCAGGCGACGTCGCTCGCCAGCCCTGCAGTCCCACATCGGTGAAAGCGGCGACCAGGGGCCGTCGCCGCCAGCGTTGTGCTGCTGGGCCGGCGAGGCCGGTGGGGCCGGGTTGCTGGTCAAGGTCAGCCGCAGGCTCCCGACCCGGTCCGCAACCGACTCCCCACCTTGATGCAGGCCAGCGGGCTGTGGAGATGTTCGGCTGCTGTCTACGGGAGGTGGCCACGGACGGCGACTGTCACTCGAATGGGTGATTCAGGGGGTGCTGAAGGGAGAAGGAGGGTGGGTCGGCTGTCTGGGTTGCGTGGGCGCGATCCGTGCCCGTACCGACCGCAGATGGAGAACGACTTCAGATGCCCTTCGACTGGACCGGGGTCCCCCCGGCTGTGGGCGCGGTGGCTGCCTTGGCGGCCGCCCTGATGAAGCTGTGCCGTGACCGCAGGTCCCGCACGGCAGTACCGGAAACCCCTCAGGAGGACGCGGCCGCCGTGGTCCCGGCGACGGCCGGACGGGTGCCGGTCACGGTGCACGTCGAGGTGTCCGGACCCTCCCGGGTGCGCGTGACGGTCGCCGACCGCAGGGGGCTGATCCTGATCGACACGGCGGTGGACCCCGATGCCGACCCATCGTGGCCCTCACCGAAGGAGCGCGCGCCGTGGTAGCAGGTGAGATGCCCAAGACACCACCGCGCTCACGCGCGGACAAGCCGTTGGCGGCGGTGAAACCCGGCGCGGCCGGGGAGGAAGGAAGTCGCGGCAGCGGGTGGGCCGACTCCGAGCAGGCCCAACAGCTCGTCGCGGATGCACTGGAGTTCCTGGATGACGAGCCGGCGGTGCTGCGCGGGAAGACCGGCGGAAAGCTGTCGTGGGCGGCGTGCGAGGACGTCGTGCATCAGGCGGTGTCCAACGTGATCACGCGGGCGGCCGAAGGGCTGCTGGGTGACGTGGTGAACCTGACCGCGTACCTGCGTAGGTCGGCGTGGAACCTGGCTCTGAACCAGCTGAACGCGCAGGCGCGTCAGGAACTGGTCGGGGACAGGGTGGAGTCGTCCGCCACGTCGCTGGCCCCGTCGCCGGAGCAGGTGGCGGTCGGGGATATGGACCCGATGCGGGACCTGCTGGTGGGGGCGATCGATGCGATGCCGTCGTCGGTGCGCCGGCAGGTGGTGCGGCTGCAGATCCAGGGCCTGACCGACGTCGAGATCGCCGCCGCCCTCGGCATACGCGCCCGACGACTCCACCAGGAGCGTCACAACGCGGTTGTGGAGCTGCGGCACGCGCTGCAGGCGTTCATCCGTGATGCGCACCGGAAATCATCAGGACGCAGGAAGAGGGACAGGTGACGGTGGTGACCCGTTTGAACGACGACAGCCGCGACCTTCCGCCGTCGGCCGGGCTGGTGGAGCTGCTGGCGAAGCTGGCCGGGCCGGAAGACTTCTGGGATCGGCCCCAAGGGGACTTCGGTCCGCTGAGCGGCTTGTACAGGCTGGACCGGGACGGGTGGGAGCGGGCGAACTCGCTGTACCTGCTCGGGTCGAAGGCGCTGCGCCGGGGTGAGCTGACCGTGGCAGCGGACTGGCTGGGCGAGTCCGCCTCCGCCGGCCACCCGGGAGCGATGTTCCGCATGGCCGCGCTCACACTGCGCGCGGGGGCGGACTGGACGGACGAGGCGCGGTTCCTGGTGGCCGAGGCCGCCCGGCACGGCCACGGTGACGCCGCGCGCTTCCTGGCCGCGCTCGCCCGCCGTCTCCCCGACGTGGAGCCCGGACAGCCCGAGGACAAGGAGTACTTCGAGGAGGTCCGCGCGGGGCTGGGCGTGCCCGAGCACCTGCTGCACCCCGACACCGGCGGCTCTCCCACGACGGCCGGCGCGGTGGGGGGCGAGCAGCCGCAGCTGCACCTCGTGCCCGCCCCCCAGGTCCCCGAGTACGGGCCGGTCCCCCGGCCGGCGACGGCCGGCGGTCGGCGGCCTCACCTGGCCGCACTGCCCCCCGCCCAAGGCGGGCTCCGTCTGCCGCTCCCCGACCTGCGGCCCGACGCGACCACGGCCGCGGTGCATCTGCTGCGACAGGCCGCCGCCGAGGCGGACACCGACAACAGCCAGGGGACGACGGAGCCCTGGTCGGTGAACGCGTTGCGCCCCGCCGTCCTCAACGACATGGCCCGCCACCGCAACACCCCCACCCCTGTGCCCCAGAAGTGGCAGACCACCCAGCGCGCCCGCGACCTGCTCCACGTGATCAGCACCGCCGGCGGCATCGACAGCCGCGCCCTGGCGCACAAGGCCAGGATGTCGCTGAACACCACCGTGCGACTGCTGGACTGGCTCCTCGAACAGCGGCTCATCGAGACCGTCGGCGGCGCCTACTTCACCGGCCCCGTCCTCGACCTCGTCACCAAGGCGGATCCCCACCGGCGGATGCTCAACATCGCCCTCGAACAACTCCGCGACGACCTCGGCGCCGCCGTCTACATCAGCACCTACACCCACGGCGAGATCGAGGTCAACGGCTGCGCACACAGCGCCTCCGCCCCACCCGTCCACGAGTGGGCCCCCTTCACCGAAACCGCCCATGCCAGCGCCGTCGGCAAGAGCCTCCTCGCGCAACTCGACTTCGACTCCCGCATGGACCACCTCACCCGCTACCCCTCCGTGCAACTGACCGAACGCACCATCACCAGCCCCCGCGCCCTGCTCGACGTCCTCGACGAGCCCGGCCCCCACGCCGCCCAGTTCGACCTCCTCGAATACTCCGAGAAAGAAGTCTGCGTCGCGTTCTCCCTCGGACTACCCGGCCGGGCCTCCAGCATCGCCGTGTCCCTACCCGCCCACGACCACACCCGCCTCATCACCGCCGCCCAAGGCCTCAGCCAACGCGCCACCGGCCTCCTCCTCGCCCACCTCCTCACCGACGACAACCAGGACACCCACACCAACACCCACAACAGACAAGAACAACCACGCCGCGCCCTACCCTGACCAGCAACTCTCCCCTCACGTCACGCAAGGCACACACGAAGCCAGCCCCGGACACCCGTACCGGCCCAGAAGGCGTGACAAGGAGCGGGCGCCCGGTTCACCGGCGCAACCCACTCGCACCCGCACCGTGCGCGAGACAGCTCCCCGCTCGGCGCCGCATTGTGGTCAGAGATCTGCTGTCCAGCCCTGCTCCGCAGGCCGCTGCTCAACGACTTCAGCAGAGAGACTTCCCCCTCCAACGCCCCTGCGGAGCAGGGCTGGACAGCAGATCTCTGACCACAATGCGGCGCCGAGCGGGGAGCTGTCTCGCCGGTGCGGCACGTGTAGCCGGAGGGCAGCGCGCCATCGGCCCGTGCGGTGCCGGAGAGGCGGTGAGGGAAGGGAGTAAGGGGCCCAGACCGGCCCGGGGGGAGGCCGGGTCGGGGCCGCGCCCCGACCGGCGGGGGGGGTGCCGGGCGGAGCGGTCAAGGGGTGGGGCGGCAAAGGGTGGTCGCCTCACGGCGGAGGGCTCTGCGGGGCTTCAGCCGAACGATCTTCCCCACAGGCACAGGTCGGTCCCGGGGACACAGTCCCTTCCCGCACCCCACAGGTACATGAACGGTCAACCAAACCGGGATGTTCCCACCTATAAGAGGTATACCGCCACCCCGGTCAGAAGACGACGGGAACACGCAGACCGACAGCGACCGCCGCGCGCCGACACCCCGCGCGCACGGCAGCAAGCTCCGCACGCACATCCGTCCCCGGCCGCCCGCTGGCGGCCTCAAGGGCCTTGGCGGCCGCCGTGTACAACTCGGCCCGCGCAGTCGGACCGTCGCCGGGAAGCACCGTGACCTCGGCGGCGTCCGCGACCGCACCGACCAACCGCGCCACCTCCGCCGGCCCCGACACCGACCGGTGAACGTGGACGCCGAGCATCCCGGGCACCCATCCTTCGAGGGCGCCCCGGATGCCCTCGCACAACCCGTCGACACCCGTGTGCGGGCCCTCGGGCGCGATACCGGCGCTCATCTCCCCATGGTCTCCGCCACCACCGACATCCCCCTTCGGTGTGGCAGCTTGCCCAGCAGTGCGGGCCATCGCCCGGTGAGGCGACGGCCCGTGTGGTCATGTCACGCAGGACCCCGACATCGTGCGGGGCCCGCGGTCGCGGTCCTAGCGGCGGCGGCCCCAGGTCTCGGTGTCGACGGTGCGGCCGCGGTCGTCGCGCAGGGTGGCGGTGTCGGAGTTGTTGTCCCAGACGTAGTTACGGCGGTCCTGGA
This sequence comes from Streptomyces sp. BF23-19, assembly GCF_041106355.1. Lineage (NCBI taxonomy): Bacteria > Bacillati > Actinomycetota > Actinomycetes > Kitasatosporales > Streptomycetaceae > Streptomyces > Streptomyces sp. BF23-19. The sequence goes on from NZ_JBGBPT010000070.1 coordinate 32,754, forward strand.
AGAGGTCCGTGCGGGTGTCGCGGCCGTTGCCGGTGTGGATACGGATGGTGGCGCGGGCGCCGATGCGGACGTTGTCGAAGCGGTAGCGGTTGCCGTCGTTGTCACGCAGGGTCCAGCCGCGCAGGTTGATGGCGTCGCGGGTGGTGTTGGTGATCTCCACCCACTCGTTGTTCAGGGACCGGTTCGAGCGGTCGTCACGTCCGGGGCTGTCGGCCTGGACCCGGCTGATCTCCACCCGCGGGTGCCGCTGCTGGTGGCGGTCACCGTCCGCGGCAGACGCCGGCAGAGCGGCGGCGGAGACGATCGCGCCGGCCGCCAGAACGGTGGCGGCGATACGGCGTACGGAGGAAGAAGCGGAAGACATAGATGGCGCCCCTCAAGAACAGCACCCCACCAGCCGAAACACGGTGGTGAAGGCGCTTGCCGAGTCGGCCCGGATGAGCCGAGGGCCACACTCTCGACCCGACACGGACCCCACGGCAGCCCCCGCCGACGCCGGTTACCAGACGTGGACATATCCGTCACAGTCGCCTGCCGGATGCACGCATTCCGCCCGAGCGTGCCCCTGACATCCACTGACCGCTACACCCACCCGCCCCACAAACCGGGCATCAGAGTCGACACGCTCCGGCGCACCACCGGGCGCACTCCTCCCCCGCCTCACCCGCCCGGACCAGTGGATCGAGTAACAGCCGTTCTGCGGAATTCTTCGTACACGGGTCCGTGATTCGCAAACATGTCACCCTCTGCGGCAGCCCGATGGACCATGGGCGACGTGCCTTCGTCCGTCGCGGGAAGCCGCGGGGCCGTGTCCCGTACCGCTTTCGGTAGATCTCGGTACACAGGCACCCGAGGCCCGGCAGCCTGGACGTCGCAGGCCGGCCGGCAGGCCGATCGCGTAGCCGCCGGGGAGGGGTTGGTCGTCATGGACAGGGCGTTGAAGGCGTTGGGGGCCGCGCACGAGGGGTCGGTGGGGGTGCTGCTGGCCGACGGCAGCGAGCCGGGCCCGGTCTACTTCGACGTGGGCAGCGGCCCGTACGTACCGTCGTCGACGAAGTGGCACGTCTATGACGGTCGGTACGGCCGGCCGCGCGCTGCGGTCCTGCGGGGCAGCTGCTCGTGCGGCTGGCGGGGCGCGGCCGAGTACCCCCTCGACTGGACCGCCCTCCCCGCCGACAAGCCGCTGTACGAGGTGGACGTCGACCTGTCCGGGCCGATCGCGGACTACGAAGCCCACCTGTCGGTGATCCGGGAAGGGGCCGCACCGCTCCCCGCGGAACTCACCGATCTCCTCACCGACCTTGTCCGCGTTCTCAACGGCCTCGCCGTCGAGGAGCCGCTGGTCGCGCTGAAGGCCCTCGCGGACCTGCGGTACGTCATCGCCCAGGTCGGCCCGGAGGCGGCGTACGAACTCGGCGGGCATGACGTGCCGCTCAAGGTGGTGGCGACCGCGCTCGGTACGAGCGAGGCCGCGGCGCGCACCTACCTCAACGACTACCTCCACCCCTGACCCACGCCGCCCGGTATCGCGCACCGCTCGGCCGCCACGTGGCTCGGCGCGGCATGACGAAGGGCCGCCGCGCATCGAGGCGGCGGCCCCTCAACCCGTCCGCACAGGCCCTACGGGGCGGGGGTGAACTCCACGTCGGTGCCGCCGCAGCCGGCCGCGATGTCCAGCAGCCGGTCGCGCTCCGCCTCGTCGACCGCCAGCCCCCAGCGGAGCTTGGTCGCGGTCCACTCCGCGCCGTACCGGCACAGCGCATCCGGCGCCGGCGGCAGCCACTCCGCCGGGTCCTGGTCCGCCTTCGACCGGTTCGAGCGGGCCGTCACCGCAACCAGCGAGGCCGGCTGACCCTGGTCGTTCGCGTACGCCTCCCGCCGCGCCGCCGTCCAGGCCGATGCCCCGGAGTCCCAGGCCTCGGCGAGCGGGACCATGTGGTCGATGTCCAGGGCCCCGGCCGGGGTCACCTCCCGCTCGTCGTAGTACGACCACCAGGTCCCGCCGCTCAGGGTGCAGCCCGGCCCGATCTCCGGATACACCACCGCCTCTGCCAGGAGCACCTCCGCGCGGGTGTTGCAGCCGTCCGCCGGAATGTCGCCAGCATTCCAGTGCCGGAAGGAGGTTCGCTGGTAGCCGGTCCGGTCCTCGGTGGCGAGCGGCAGCGCGGACACCGCGACCCCGATCGGCAACACCTGCGGCACGACAGCCACGGCCGGAGCCGGGGCGGCGGGTTGGGTGGCCGCGTGCGCGGCCGTGGGCAGAGACAGGGTCAGGGCGAGAGCAGCGGCGACCGCAGCAGCGGACCGCGTCATGATCATCATGGGCCGGTTCTACCGGCCACCGCACCGTCACCAACAGGCCACCCCGGCCCGGTTCACTCGCCCGCGCACACGGTTCACCGGCGAAACGCCACTGCACCCACCCCGGCCCGGTCAGCCGACGGCCGCCGCCGGCCCCTCACCGAACCTGGGTACGTCCTCGATCCCGACGTCCAGGCGCAGCCGCTGAAAACGGAGCGGGTGACGGTAGACGCCGCCGTGGTCGATGGCGCGATCCGCGCTGACCTCGGCGACCAGGACGGGGTGGACGAGGGTGGTGTCGAGGGTGTCGCGGCTCCCCCACGTCGCCGAGAACTTCGCTCCTGTCCACGGGTGTCCGGGCGCGGCCGCGGTGAGGTGCTCGGCGACCTGCCGGGCGGCGTCCCGGCGCAGCGGGACGGTCCGGCCGACCGCGCGCAGCCGGCCGTCCTGGTCGTGGCGGCCGAGGACGAGCAGGCCGGGGCGGGTCAGGGTGCCGGTGATCGCGCCGACGATCATTTCCGTGGTGTCCCGCCTTCGGATCTTGGTCCACCCGCGGTATCCGGGCAGGTAGCGGCCGTTCAGGGGCTTGATCAGGATCCCCTCCACCCCGGACACGTCCGTCCAGGACTCCAGCCACTCGCGCGCCTTGGCCAGGTCCATCGTCTGCGGGCACAGCGTCCACGGCGCGGTCAGGGCGTGCTCGGAGAACAGGTTCTCCAGCAGTGCGCGCCGCTCGGCGTACGGGCGGGTGAGCAGCTCCTGGCCGTCGTGCTGCAAGAGGTCGAAGGCGACGAAGAAGGCCGGCCACCGGGCGGCGAGGCCAGCGGCGCCGCGGGCGCGGGTGGCGGCCCGGCGCTGCAACGCCTCGAACGACAACCGGCCGGCCTCGGTGTCCCAGACGACCAGTTCGCCGTCGAGGACCAGGCCGTGCGGCAACTGGGCCTCGGCGGCCGCCACCAGGTCCGGCCAGCGGTCCTGGACCAACGCCCTGCGGCGGGTCTGCACCAGCACCGTGCCGCCCGGGCCGGCCGCGGTGAACAGCAGCGCCCGGTGACCGTCCAGCTTCTGCTCGTACGCGACCCCCGCCCGCAATGCGGCCGGGCCCGGCACGGCTTCCGCGGCCTGCGCCAGCATCGGCTCCACCGGCGGCCTGAGCGTCACGAGGGCCTCCCTCACGTCTTGCGTGTACCTCTTCCAGGGTCCGCCAGACCAGCCGGAGGCGACTGCAGGGCCGCGCGCGATCAAGCTCGATGGGACATGGCCGCGCACCCGCTAGCCGGACACCCCCTGGGAGCGCTCAGGGCCTCAACGACTGCACCACGACCGCCGCCGACAGCAGGAGTCCGGCACCGGCCATCACCTTGGCGGCGATCGGGCGTTCGCGCGGGTCCGCCCCGGTGGCCAGCAGGAGCTGCAGCGCCGAGGGGAAGAACAGGAACATCCCGGCCATGGCGCCGATGAACGACCACAGCACCAGCAGCGCCGCGATGGTGCCCGCGACGTAGACGAAGCCGGACGGCCGGGCGTACAGGAACAACGGCACGGAGACCACCGCGGCGGTCGCGAAGGCGAGCGCCGTGATGCCGGAATCCGCGAACCACACGATCAGCACCGGTAGGGGGGTGATCAAGGCGCACAGCACGAGGCCGAACTGCCATGGATGAATACTCGCTCGCGCAGCGGCCTGCATGACCAACCCCCGGACCCGATGACTTGAACGCGTTCAAGCTACCGGATCCGGGGGCGCGCTACGTCAGCGGGTGCACCGGCCAGCTGGACAGCAGGTCGGCGCGCCAACCGCTACCCTGCGTGCCAACAACAACACTCAGCGGGGCCAACTCAAGCGCTAAGGGGCCAACTCGGCCGCTCAGTCTCAGGAACGGGGCTGATGACAGGTGTGGACACTCGCCGAGAAAATCGAACACGTGTTTCACTTGTGGTGTGAGACCACCGTTCCGTTTCCCCGAGGACCTGATCACGCTCCGACGGGCGTGGCAGCAGGCCTACGCCGAGCTCGCACAGGCCCCCGCCGGGGCCGGTACGACCGCGCTGCGGCGCCGGCTGATCGCCCTCTCCGGAACGCCGTGCACCCACCCCCACTGGGCGACCTCCGCCGCCTGGCGGACCGGCGGCGTCGAGCTGCGGCGCGCCACCCACACCTCCGTATCGGCAGAAAGGGAGGGTGCAGCATGAGCGAGCAGACCACCACCAAGCCCCGCCCGCAGGTCGCCACCTGGGCACCTAGCCAGACGGGAGACTCGCACCCGCCGCCGCTGTTCTTTCCGTCGGCCGCCTTCTTAGCGGCGCCTGCAATCAGGGTGGTGGTGCCGAGGCCGAGCATGCCGATCAGGGCGAGGGCCGCGCCGATGCAGCCGGCCTTGGCGAGGAACGGTGCACTTGCGCGGGCGGCAGCGGCCTCGGCGGCGTCGCGGACGTCCACTCAGACCCCCAGCACCCGGGACACCCGCCACCCCACAGTCCCCCGGTTCACCCAGGAGAGTGAATATCTGGCCTGGGGCGCACTCCGGCGTACGTCCACCACCAGAAGGACGGCACCGCGGGGGAAGCGTTGATCCGGGCACCGGCCGGTCAGCGGAGGCGGTGGTCAGGCGGCGTACCGCTCGGCTCTGGGGGTCCGTTCCATGAGCCGGGTGGCTGCCTGGCTGGTGGTGATCCGGCCGTGCAGCACGTTGACGACGACTTCGGTGATGGGCATTTCGACGCCGTGGCGGCGGGCGAGTTGGAGCACCGACTCGGCGGATTTGACGCCTTCGGCGGTCTGGCTGGTGGCGGCGGTGGCCTGGTCGAGGGTGAGGCCGCGGCCGAGGTGCTCGCCGAAGGTCCGGTTCCGGGAGAGGGGTGAGGAGCAGGTGGCCATGAGGTCGCCGACTCCTGCGAGGCCGGAGAAGGTGAGGGGGTCGGCGCCGAGGGCGAGGCCGAGCCGGGCGGTTTCGGCGAGTCCGCGGGTGATGCGGACGGCGCGGGAGTTGTCGCCGAGCCGCATGCCGGTGGCGAGGCCGACGGCGAGGGCGATGACGTTCTTGACGGCTCCGCCGAGTTCGCACCCGATGACGTCGTTGGTGGTGTAAGGGCGGAAGTACGGCGTCTGGGCGAGGGCTTGGAGGCGGCTGGCGACGGTGTCTCTGGTGCAGGCGATCGTGGAGGCGGCTGGCTGTCGTGCGGCGACCTCGCGGGCCAGATTCGGACCGGACAGGACGGCAACGCGGTCGGAGGGCATGCCGGTCACCTCGGTGATCACCTGGCTCATGCGCATGCCGGTGCCGGTCTCGATGCCCTTCATCAGGCTCACCACCAGGGCGTCGTTGTCGAACAGCGGTGTCCATCGGGTGAAGTTCTCGCGCAGGGTCTGCGCGGGGATCGACACCACGACGACCTCGGCGCCGCGGACGGCCTCGGCCTCGTCGGTCGTGGCGGTGATTCCTTCGGGGAGGCAGATGCCGGGGAGGTAGCGGGGGTTCTCGTGCTGGGAGTTGATCGCGTCGGCGAGTTCGGGGCGACGGGCGTGGAGAACGACCTGGTTCCCGGCGTCCGCGAGGACGGCCCCCATGCTGGTGCCCCATGATCCGGCTGAGAGGACCGCGATGCGGGTCATCGGCTCTCCAAGGTGGTAGGCGCGTCGGTGCAGCGTAGTGGGCGGCGGAGCGTGAGAGCGACCGCCCTCCGGCCAGCCAGCATGGGCTGGCGGCGGGCTGCTTCGGCGAGCATGTCGCAGGCCTGCTCCTCGCCCAAGTGGCGGGCGAGGTCATCGGCCCGCGTCTGCCACAGCTGGTAGAGGAGGCGCCACGATGACGGCACGGCCGCCGGGGGTGAGGATGCGGCGGATCTCGGCGAGCGCGGTGATCCGGTCGGAGGCGTGGCTGAGGGCGTCCACGACTTCGGCGAGCTCGGGCCATTCGGTCACGATCACCGCCGCGTCCGCACCGGCGAGAGCCTGCTGGGGGGGTCGACCATCGGGACACTGAGTCCCACGGTTCGCCAACGGCCGGGCGTGCCAGGGTGTCCCAGGAACGTACGTGTGCGCCATCGGCGAGCAGGCGGCGGGCGAGCACGGTGGAGGGGGCTTCGCGCATGTCGTCGGTGCCGGGCTTGAAGGCCATGCCGAGCAGGGCGATGTGCTTGCCCGCGAGGTAACGCGGCCCGCGGTCGGCAGGAGCGTCCGTCCCAGCAGTGCCACTCCGACGACGACGGCGCGTCCGCACCGCTGCCGACGTCGTAGTACACGACCGCCTGGCTCCGTATCGTCGTCTGTCGTCGAGCGGCACAACCACCTGGCAGGTGTGCGCAGCCTGGAGTGCGCCCAGCCCCCTGCCCGTCTGCCCCTCCGCATGGTCCGCACCGGCATGAACCGCATGTGCCGCCCAGAGCGCCCCCTCACAACAGCCGTGCCGGGGCAGGAACTCACAGATGCGGTACCGCGGCCGCGCTGGCGCCGCGATGGAGAGGGGACGGAAACCGGGAGCCGTCCACCCCCTGTTGCCTGCGAGTGCCGTGGGGCTGGCACTCGCGGCGGGCCGCCTCGCGCGTCTCACCGGGTCCGTACCGCGACCGTGGGTCGGTGCGGATCCAGAACGGCCTCGCCGCCGTCTGTCGTCGATGTATGGATCCGGCGGCGGACGCCTTCGGCCTCGACCCACAGGTGACCGTGACGCGAACCCCGCTCCCGCAGGCCGGCTGTCTGAGCTCGCACGACGCTTCGAGACAGCCTCCATGGGGGACATCTACTCGACCCCTGCCCCGCGAGCCCGCAGTGCCTGGAAGCAGCCAGCGAGTTCACCTGCCTGTGCAACCCGGAGCTGCCGGTTACCTCGACACATGGGGCAGCCCGGTGGTACTGCGTTCCCAGTTCGTTCCGGGCACCGGACCTGACCCCCCGCACACCATGTCGGCACGTGCTGCCCCGACTTTAGCCGCTTCGACAGCGGCCGGGGCAGCACTTGCGCTTCGAACCCGGGCCTTGAAGGAGCCTTTCAGCCGATGATCTCCACTCCACCACGAACATACAGCCAAGAGGAAAGTTCCTCGGCGGCCTTAGCGGCTTCCCCCGGCCCGGCCGTTTTCAGGATATTGAACGGCTTACCTGTCGCCAACTGCGATACGAACTTTTCTACTTGGGCGGCGGAACGGATCTTGATAATTGCCCCCAACGCGAACAGAAGCCCGGATCCGTCATCCTGTTTGAGGAGAATCACGGGTGCATCAGATCGCCCCTGCAGGATTGAATCGGATGCGATCGGTCGGGCGTCTCGGAATGCACTGCCTCCAGCGATGACCCCTCTGGCGGAGGACCGAGCTAGCATCTGGATCAGCAGGTTCTCTCGAATCGCTCCCATTAGGCCTTCCAGCTGATTTGGAAGTTCGATGGATTCAAGCGAGTCGATGGTTCCGGCAGAGATTCCGTTCCAAGGTTCCAGGGTCTGCTTCCCAAGGTCGCTCTCTAGAGCCACAGAAAGCGCCCTCTTCGAATTTTCTCGGACGGTTCCGTCCGCGAAGATTCCTAGCGACAAAGCGAGGGAGGTTTCGCGTCCCGGCAGCCGATTATAGTGCCACCAGTTGGCGGGAATGAAGAGGAACTCTCCGGGCTCTACCGAGAACGTCACTGCATCTTTGGCGTATGGATCTACATCAACGCGCCCAAATCGATACCCGCCCACGGCCAATGTCTTCTCAAGGCCCACCTCATCGAAGTATTCCGGGGGCCACATCATTACTTTCTTTCGCCCATAGACTGGGTTAAGAAATGTACTACAGAAGTCGTTGTGCAAGCCAATCCAAGTTTCCTTGTAGTGACCTGCGATGAGAACTGCATTAATCCCTGGATCTGGTATTCCCAGGCGCTCGACGTAGCCGCTGATGAACGATCTGGCCATCATCGCCACTCTGTCCGAGTACTTCAGACAGTAGGACTTCGAGAGGATGATGGATTCGGCATCATTGGCGGCAGCCGTTTCCAGAATAAATTGCTCGAAATCGGCCACGGTGGACGGAACCCTACCGGAGTACTTTGGCTCAGTCAGCATCGATCCGTCAGCATTAACCGATACATCACCGTCTTGGAACACTGCGGCCGCAAGGTCCAGTATGTCGGTAACTGGAAAAATCTTTCCCTGCAGCTCCCCTAGACTGATTACGGCCGGCTTCGCGCCTCCATCAGTTGCAGCCATGATCTCGTCCCAGAATTTCTCTGAGATGAGAGGAATATCGAATTCACGCCCGAGTTCGTCAAACTTCACGCGATGGCCCCATTTCGGCAGAAAACGCGGATGGATAGATTCGCTGATAGGCCCCAGGGAGCTCTGCATCCGGCATGCCGAGAATATTCCTGAGATCTTTACTCTTGGACGCAACAAAGGAAACGGCAAGAATGTTGAAGCCTAGAATCGTCATGGCGAATTCTCCGCCGATGGCACCTGCGAGGAAACCGCCCAAGAGCGTTCCCAGGGGAACGGCCATCCCGGACAGGAATGCTACGGACGAACCGATGCGATTTCGCATCTCTCCAGGACTTGCCAGCATTCTTACGGTTCCCGTATTTATGGTAACCATCGTAAGGCCGATTCCCCCGGCTACGAGAAACGCGGGAGTACTTGAAATCACAGCAGCCACGTTGCCAGATGCAACTGTTCCAATGATTCCCGTTGCGATCATTGCCGTACCAGAAAGAGCGAAGCCGACGAAAACGGCCAGCCTCCTTCCGAGGAAATCGGTGACGCGCCCGACAGCTCCGAAACTGCCGACGAGCAATCCGACTGCGAAAGCGCCTTCGAGCACTCCGATAAGCCATGGAAATCGTGGGAAATGTTGATTTACGAGCGAGGGGATCAGGACGGCGAACATCGGGTACAGTGAAAGGTTTACACCAAAGACAATCAGAGAGAGGTGAAATTCTGACTTGACCTTGGCCAGCGCGACGAATCCGCTCTTGGTTCCGTTATACCAAGAACGAATAAATGCTCCTGGTATTGAGTGAGCACGCGCTGTCGGCCGTGTTGCGACGAACCACATCGAGACGACGCTTGCCGTTACGGCAAGAAAGTTGACCACGAGGGAGCCGCCGATATTGAACAGGGCCAGGAGAATTCCTCCGACGACGGGCCCTACAAGGGATGATGAGGATTTCACCCCGCTGCGCCGACGAATTGCATCGACGATCTGTTCCTCTGGCACCAAGTTCTTGATGAGCGTGTTCTGCAAAGGTTCTCTAATTCCGTTGCAGATTCCAAGAACGAGCAGACACACGGCCAGCATGTAAGGCTGATAAATATGGGCCGTGTGCAGAACCACCAAGGTTCCGATGGTGAAGAAATCGATCGAGTAGCACAGTTTGATTATTCGCTCGGGAGGAAATCTATCGCCGAACCATCCGAAGATACCTCTCGACAGCACCTCGGCTGCTGTTCCCAATGCGCTGAAAGCGGCAAAGAGGGCGGGGCTTCCTGAAGCTGAGAGGATCCACCAGGCTATCGCCAACTGCCCGCATCGCGTTCCGACACTGTTCGTGAAGGAAGCTGTTTGAGCAATATAGAAGGCACGCTCGAATCCTTTCCCGGACTCTTTGCCCTGGGAAGGAGATTCGATTCGGGATGTTTCTCCTGCTGTCTCCGGTGCGCCCGTCACGATGCCGTCGAGCTATCGCTTTTCAGGGAAGGTATCGCGGCATGGAAATCCGCAAGTCGTGCAGCCACTGCATTTCCCATAGGCGATAGGTACGGGTGGTCGACTATGGTTTCCAGACAACCAGTTAGGTAGTCTCGAAGATATGCCCTTCGCGACATGTCGGAAGCTTCGTTGCGATGAGCGTAGAAGTTACACGCCGAAGCCGCAAAATGGGCGGCAAAAAGAACCCCTCTGGGCGCTTTTCCGCTGGTACCGGAGGGAAGCATGAGGTTCTGCGGGGAGCCTTCCAATTGAAAGTCACTGATTTCAGCAAGGAAACTCAGCCAAACATGAGCAAATTCGTGTACTAGAGTTTCTTCCAGTCGACCCTTGGGAGGGAATGCATCATTTCCAAGGTAGATGGTCTGCGGTACCAGCATGCTAGTGAGGCTTCTGATGTCTGGCTGGGTCAGGTACCTGTACCTGTGAGGGAGCGCAAACAGCGCTTCCCAGCCGGGGGCTGCTTGGACGATGTCGTTGGTCGCCTCCGTGACCAGGGCTTCACGATCAGGAGGGAGGGGGACCCAGCTGTGCTCATCGATTGGGCTGATGGCATGACGACGGTAGATAGTGAGGGCATTTACAGGATCGAGGTAGTCTCGAAGCTCGGGAAAGACACTCGGCTCGTACTTTCGTCGAACGCCGGCAGCCAGGCTGAGGAGAGTTCCCGGCTTGACTTCAGGAGACAGGAAGGGAAGGCCACCGACCGCCTCTATGATTTCTTCGGCAATGGCAGGTGAAATCAACGCCACGGCTTCTCCTCGATGAAGCGGATAAGGTCAAGAGTCTTAAGGCGCGAATCGCCGAAGTCAAGAACTTCAGCGGTTGCTGCTGACATGCTCAGACCGCCATGCTCTACCAAGGAATCTCTGAGCAGAGGCAGGGTGCGCTCGCCGTACCACCTGTACTTGAGTGTGTGGATGATATGGTCCGCCTCATCTGGACCGATAACATCCCGCTTCTGCAGTCTAGCCAGGAACTCGCGAATATGGATCAGCGGCTCAGAGAGCGGAGGATGGGGCTGCTCTGATCCATGGAGGAGGGCGACCTCGTCATCGTCCAGATCCGGATTCATGACGTACTGCTGGAAGACCTCGCCGAAGCCTCGCATTCCCATGCTGTGCATCTCGGCAGCACGGAGCGCGCCCATTGATGACAAACCCCAGACGACCCAGCCGGCCGCGAGTGCCGTGCGGATCTCTGCATGACCCACAGACGGGTAGCTGTGAAAGGTGCCATCCACAATGGCAACTTGCCCTGGCCTATCCGTGGCGTCCACCAGAGACTGGATGTCACCCCTGCGCACCGGGGGCAGGACCGTTAGGCCTGAGAAGAAACTAGGGTCGATTCCGTGAGCCGACGGGCCGACGAAGATAGCCAGATCAGGCTTGTTCGGATCAGACTTGTTCATCAGCGCTGCCCTTGTTGTCCATGTAATCCACCAGCCTCGGTCCGACTCGTTTCAGGGTCGGCTGAAAATGTTCGAGCTTTGGGACGATGACCTTAACCACCGCCAGCGGCATGGTTTCGGAAGAAAGCCTTACCCGAAACACTTGGCGGATGCCGGCCTCTGCGAGTTTCGCTCTCAGGAACTGCAACGCATCGTCAATTGTAGAGAAGTTAGGTGCTGCAGAGGCTATTTCTGAGTAGGCGATGCTGTTTGATTCATTCAGTATGCGAGAGCGGACTTCGCTTGTGGCCTGACGCTCTACTTCGCCATCCTGATTTGCGAAGTAGTCGTAGCGTTCTATCAGGTCGTCTCGACCACCGTGAATGTACGAGAGGCGAGACTGGGCTGCTTCGGCAAGTGCTCGGACTGCAGCAATATCTCGAATTAGGTGCAGGCCCGCACCCTGTGAGATGGCAATGGGCGCCTCGTCGGACGATTCCAGGATGAAGCCCTGGAAGTAGGGGATTCCAAAGCGGCTGGGCGTGTATCGCAGGACAGGCTGGAGACTCGCCCCGACTATGCGATCCCGGAGAATATCAATATTCTCGGACGGGTGATCGAAGTGAACGTAACGGGACTTGTCGCGAACGAAATTGAACGACTGTGTGTCACGTTCGATGACTTCACACAGGCCGTGCAGGGTAGCCTCCGCCACAGTGTTTCCAGAGGACAGGCCATTGGTACTGGTGCCGAAGATTCTCTGCCCCGGATTCTCGGAGAATGGAGAAAAGGCCAACTCGGCTGGCAGGAGAATCCGATTCCCAGTAGCGATATCTTCTGCTTCGACGCAGGCCAGTGGGCCGTCGGCATCAACCTGTCGTCCTAGAATGGGACACAGGTCGACGAAGTCAAATTCGATTCCCTTCTGGGACATGACTTCCCCGGGCGTCGACATAACGACTTCAATCGAACGGTTTCGGTACTCTGCGAGGGCGAACTCGATTGCCTCCATGTAGGCGCCCACCTTCGCCTCGTCCGGGTGGACTCCCTTACCGGCATTTACACAGAGCGAGTTCGGAACGGCGTCTGGCCTGATACTGGAGTAAACGGGAACTCCTATACAATCCAGCCAAGTCGTATCCGTCACTCTGGTAACCCCGAGCTCGGCAGCAAAGGCTTTAGCCTTGATGAGCGTATCGGCCAGCGGGACAGTCCGGAGGCTGGACGTCATCCGATGCATTGGGCCCGATGCGGGGTGGAGATGGTTAACCATATTCCTCACGCAACCTAGTCTGTCGTCGGCTACCGCCTCTCGCAGGAAATGTTTTTGCGGAGAACGGAGCGCGGTCGCTGCGCCTTATGGCGCAGCGACCGTATCTGGCCTATATGGCCATGTCTATCCGACTTCTATTAGATGTTCGAGGCGTCTTCCGGGCTGTTGGTGTTGTCGGCCTCAGAGATGACGAATCCCGCGCGCATGATGCCCTCGTCAGCGAGGAGAGCGTCGAAGCGCTCCACGGCCGCGTCATCGAGAACGAGGTTTCCGGTGCTGCCCATATGTATTCCCTTCATTGGCCAGCTGTGTTGCTGACGACGGATTTGATCTTAGATGTATGTTCCCAAGATCGGCAAGCAAGATTGCCTTTACGGCAGCATTGGCAACTTTTCATGATCCCTGGCCTATATGGCTGCAATGTCCGAATCGCCAACTGTGGCGCATTGCAGTGCATCGGCTGGATCACTGGCCCTGCGGCCCCGGTGTGCGACATAAAGTGACAAAACCAAGAAGCGGAGGATTCTAAGGCTTGGATATTTTCGAGCCATATTCAGTGTTGGTTTAGGCCAGTCTCGCGAGGCCGGGGAGCCTCGAGGCCGCACGAGTGGTCGTTCCGAAGAGGCTGCGTGCGGGACGTCACGATCGTCGCGGCATAGGTCCGCTGACCCGTCAGTGCGACTGCAGGGCGACGTGGCGATTACGAGGGTCTGGTTGTTATTCTGCCTCTGCTGGGCGAGGCGGGGTGCCACGGACTTGGGCATTGCACGAACCCAGCACCATGGAGCCTGTATCGGGATGGCACCCCAGTTGCAGCCGCGACGCTGGCAGCGGATGGAAAATGGCTGGCGATGCCCAGGCGCTGCGCCCGCTGGTCGCCGGCTTTAGACGTCATCTCATCTGGCCAGTCGGCGGTAGCAGATGAGGGTTTCAGGCGAGGCTGGTGAAGGCGAGGAAGTGCTCAGCCTTGCGTTCGTAGCGCGGTGTAGTCGTCGGCAGCCGGCGAGCCAGGGCGTGGTCCTTTCGACGACCCATCTGTGGCGGCTGTCGGCGTACTCGTGAAAGTGGCTCTGGCAAGATTTTCGTAGGCGGAGATCATCTCGGTGCCACGGTCGGGCGGTTCGCAGGACGGGCAGCCTGTGATTGTGCTCTGTTGAACTGGTCAGTCTGTTACCGCAGTTGTCTGATGTGCAGGTGGTTTCGGTTGAGGTATCCGATACCGCGGTGGCGGTCCGTGTCCGCACGAGATCCGGTGAACCGGCGGGATGCACGGGATGCGGCCAGCTCAGCGAGTGGTGCCACAGCCGCTACGCACGGCACCTCGCCGACGTGACGCTCGCCGGCCGTCCTCTGCGCATCGATCTGTCCGTACGCCGTCTGTACTGCGAGAACAGGACCTGCCCGAAGGCGACCTTCGCCGAACAAGTACCGGGCCTGACCATGCGCTACCAGCGCCGGACACCCCGACTGCAGTCCTTGGTGGAGGACGTCGGCGTGGTCCTGGCCGGCCGGGGCGGATCCCGGATGCTTCGGATCTTGAACATCAGGCTCTCTCGGGTCGCCGTCCTGTCCCAGCTGATGCGGGTGCCACTGCCGCCACTGGTCACGCCACGGGTCCTGGGGGTCGACGACTTCGCTCTCTACGGTGACGCCTACGGAACTCTCCTGGTGGACGCCACCACCCGGCTCCCGCTCACCCTTTGGGAAGGACGCGACGCGGAACGACTCGGCCGCTGGCTCCGCGACCACCCAGGTGTCGAGGTCGCCTGCCGCGACGGTTCCCTTGCCTACCGGCAGGGCATCACCGCCGGTGCCCCGAATGCAGTGCAGGTCAGCGACCGCTTTCACCTCTGGCAAGGCCTCTCCCGCCGAGTCCAGGACATCGCCTCCGCCCACCGCGGCTGCCTGCCCGCAGCACTGCCTCCGATCAGCGATGTCGCTCCCGCGCCGGTCGAGGAGCCCCTCGAGAACACCACCGCGGACACGCGATCCGAGCGCCACGCTCAAAGGCTTTTCGAAGCCGTTCAGGCCTTGGCCCGTTCTGGTCGGAGCCACAGCTCCGTGGCCCGGGAGCTCGGCCTGAACCGCCGTACCGTCAGCAAGTACGCCCGAGCCAACACCTGGCAGGAGGTGGTGCGGCGCCCGCCCCGCAAGTCCTCCACACTGGATCCCTACCTCGACTACCTGCAACAACGCTGGGACGAGGGACAGCACAGCGCGAAGATCCTGCACGAAGAACTGCAGACCAAGGGCTACCTTGGTCACTACCAGCGCGTGAAAATGGCCGTCGCACCCCTCAGGCGCGGCCTGCCCCTGGACGAGCCACGCGAGCGACCGCCCTCTCCACGCGAAGCCGCCCGATGGATAACTACCCACCCACATCGCCGCAGCCCGCACATCAACGACCGCCTGCCCCGCCTCCTCGACCACTGCCCTGAACTCAGGACCGCCCACGACCTGGTCCGACGATTCGCTGCCATGCTCGAAAACCGCGACGCGACATCTCTGCCAGAGTGGCTGGACGACCTCGCGAACACGGGATTGGCACCGCTGACCGGCCTTGCACGAGCCTTGCGCGAAGACCGGCATGCCGTTGCCCAGGGATTCACGACCCCTTACAACTCCGGGGTCAACGAGGGCCGCATCACCGACGTCAAGCTGCAGAAGCGCCTCATGGCCGGACGCGCCGGCATCCGTCTCCTCCGCCACCGCGTCGTCCTGATCGCCCACCTCCGCCGACGCTATGCAGACCGGACGACCGTGGCACCGAGATGATCTCCGCCTACGAAAATCTTGCCAGAGCAGTGAAAGTGCACTGCGGAGTACGGAGATACGTGCACCAGAGAGATGACGGTGATCGGGCGGGATGGGGCCGGGCTGTCAGGCTGCACTCGTGGCCCTCGACGAAGCCTGGACGCCGGTTGGGCCGAAACCGCCCCCGTGCAGACCAGGGAGGCTGCCGTTCTCCAGTGCTGGTGTCCTCGGAACGGGCCCCATCCCGGCGCACTCTAGATACAGGGTCTGACAAGTCAGACCGGACGTGGCCAGGCTCAGGCTGCGTCTGTGTCGCGCTCGTCCGAACTCGCCCCGATCGACAGGATTCGGACCTGTCAGATCCCCTCTTTTCAAGCCCTCATGTTCACCGAGTCATCGCGCAGCGGGACCAGTCGTGCTCGACCGGGCGCCGAGTTCGTCGAGGACCAGGCGGTGGAGCGTGGCCTGCACCCGGGCCTTGCTCCACTGAGAGAATCGTCGGTGGGCTGTCGCCCCCAAGGGCCGAACGATGCCGTGGGCGGCTGCTGCCAGGTACAACCCGACGTCGTGACGAAAACGATCGCGGTCAGCACTTCACGGTCACCGTGCTGGCGCCGTCCACCGCCTTGGGGTCGCGACGGCGCCTCCGGCACCACCCGCTGGAGCAGCTCCCCAAGCTCGTCCGGCACCAGCCGCTCAACGATCCCCACCATGGCCGACAGCCTGGCCGAGAAGGCCAAATGAGATGCCGTCTAAGACCGTGTCCTATGTGGTGAGGCATCGTTGATGTCGGTATGGGGCGGGGTACTTGGAGTTGGATTGTTCCGGACGGGTTGTGGGAGATCGCGGAGCCGCTGATCCCACCGTCGAAGGTGCGGTCACAGGGCGGTGGAACACCTGATACGCCTGATGAGACGCTGTTCGCCGCGATCATCTACGTGCTGGTCAGCGGATGCGCCTGGCGGTCGCTGCCACCGTGCTTCGGGATATCGAAGTCGACGGCTCACCGCCGGTTCCTGATCTGGTCGCGGGCAGGTGTGTGGGGCCGGCTGCACGAGGAGATCTTGCACCGTCTCGACGACGCCGGCCTCCTCGACCTCTCCCGGGCCGTCCTGGACTCCGCCCACGTGAGGGCCAAAAAGGGGGCGAACTCACAGGTCCGAGTCCCGTGGACCGGGGCAAGCCGGGCTCCAAGATGCACGTCCTGTCGGATGCGAACGGGCTGCCCCTCCTCGTCGGCATCACCGCCGCCAATACTCACGACAGCCTCGCACTGAAGCCCATGATCACAGGTCACCAAACGAGACACGACCCCCACCGCGGCCGCTACTTCAAACCTCGCCGCCTCCACGCCGACAAGGCCTACGACGTTCCCCACCTGCGGAGATGGTTACGCGGCAAACGGATCGGGGTGCGTATCGCACGCAAGGGCGTCGAGTCATCGGAACGGCTCGGACGGCGCCGTTGGGTGATCGAGCGGACGATGTCCTGGCTCACCGGCTACCGCCGGCTCAACCACCGCTACGAACGCCACCCCCGCAACTACCTGGCCTTCCTCGGACTCGCCGCAGCCATCTGCTGCTACAAACGCCTCGTTCGCCTCACCACATAGGACACGGTCTTAGACCGTGTCC
>NZ_JBGBPT010000071.1:0-31157 GCF_041106355.1 Streptomyces sp. BF23-19
CCGGGCCGCCGCCCGCGCCCGCCCCGGCCGCCACCGAGCGCCCCGCCGTGGCCGACGGGCTGAGCCGGCGCCGGTTCGTCGCCCGTACGGTCGGCGGGGCGGGCGCCGCCGTGGCCCTCGGCACGGTCGGGGCGGGGACCTACGGGGTCCTGCGCGGGCCGAGCGTGAAGCGGGTGCGGGTCCCCCTCGCCAAACTGCCGCGCGCGGCGCACGGTTTCCGGATCGCCGTCGTCAGCGACGTCCACCTCGGCCCGGTGCTCGGCCGCGCCCACACCCAGCGCATCGTCGACACGGTCAACCGCACCCGACCCGACCTCATCGCCATCGTCGGCGACCTCGTCGACGGCAGCGTCCCCGACCTCGGGCACGCGGCGGAGCCGCTGCGCCTGCTCGACGCCCGCCACGGCTCGTTCTTCGTCACCGGGAACCACGAGTACTTCTCCGGCGCCCAGCAGTGGATCGACCACGTCCGCGAGCTGGGGCTGAACCCGTTGGAGAACGCCCGCAAGGAGCTGCCCCACTTCGACCTCGCCGGGGTCAACGACATCCAGGGCGAGCGGGAGGGCAAGGGCCCCGACTTCGGCGCGGCCCTCGGTGACCGGGACCGGACGCGGGCCGCCGTGCTCCTCGCGCACCAGCCCGTCGTCATCCACGACGCCGTCCGCCACGGCGTCGACCTCCAGCTCTCCGGCCACACCCATGGCGGCCAGCTCTGGCCCGGCAACTACCTCGCGGAGCTCGCCAACCCCACTGTCGCCGGTCTGGAGCGCTACGGCGACACCCAGCTCTACGTGTCCCGCGGGGCCGGAGCCTGGGGGCCGCCGGTCCGGGTGGGGGCGCCGTCCGACATCACCGTCGTCGAACTCGCCTCATTTCAGGCCTGATCCGTCGCAAACCTCGTCAGCGCCTTCTCCAACTCGCCTTCCGGTGGCTGATATTCCGTGATGGGATGACCGTTAATCGGACAGCGCGTCGCTGTCATCGGGTCATGGGGTGGGGTTCAGGGGATGCGGTCTGTCCGCTCGAAGGTGATCGCGGCCGGGCTGGTCCTCGGCGTGGTCGGTGTGGGTGCCTGGCAGTTGCTGCCCGAGGGCGGCGGCGGGCGCGGTGCCGTCCGGGTCGGGACGAGTGACGTCGTCTCCTCCCTCGACCCCGCCGGGGCGTACGACGCCGGTTCCTGGGCCCTGTTCAGCAACATCTACCAGTCGCTGCTGACCATCAAGCCCGGTTCCGACGCCCCCGTGCCGGACGCCGCCGCCTCCTGCGGGTTCGTGGGCCAGAAGCTCACCGTCTACCGGTGCGAGCTCCGCCCCGACGTGAAGTTCACGGGCGGCCGCGCCATCACCGCCGAGGACGTCAAGTACTCCTTCGACCGCATCAAGGCGATCAACTCCGACCAGGGTCCGGCCCCCCTCTTCAACACCCTGGAGGCGGTCGAGGCCGAGGGGCGCACGGTCACCTTCACCCTCTCCGCGGGCGACGCCACCTTCCCCTTCAAGATCGCGACGGGCGCCGCCGCGATCGTCGACAAGGACAAGTACCCGGCGAAGTCCCTGCGCGAGGACGGCAAGGTGGACGGCTCCGGGCCGTACGCGCTGGGCGAGTACAAGGCCGGTACGAGCGCCGAGCTCAAGCCGAACAGCTCGTACAAGGGCCAGGGCAAGGCCGCCCACACGCCCGTCACCGTCAAGTACTTCAAGGACTCCGGGCAGCTCGACCAGGCCTGGAAGGCCCACCAGATCGACGTCGCCCACCGGGACATGCCGCCCACCGTGCTGGCCGGCCTCAACCCGGGCCTGAAGGACACCCGCTACCAGGCCTCCGGCGGCAGCGAGACCCGCTCCATCGTCTTCAACGTCCGCCCCGGCTCCACCGCGGCCCCGCTCGCCGTCCGCCAGGCCGTCGCCGCGGTGCTGGACCGTTCCGAGGTGGCCGTGGAGGTCCACAAGGGGACCGTCACCCCGCTGTACTCCCTGGTCCCGGCGGGCATCGCCGGCCACAGCACGCCGTTCTTCGACGCCTACCCGGCGCCGAACGTGGCCACCGCCAAGAAGCTCTTCAAGGACGCCGGGATCACCTCGGCCGTCCACCTCAACCTCGGCGTGAACGTCCGCGGCGCGAACATGCCCGAGGCCGAGGAGCTCAAGCGGCAGTTGGAGGCCACCGGCCTCTTCCAGGTGACGATCAAGCCGGTCGAGCAGTGGAGCGACTTCCAGAAGGGGTACGCGGCGGGCGAGTTCGACGCCTACACCATCGGCTGGATCGCGGACTTCCCGGACGCGGACAACTTCCTCGCCCCGCTCGTCGGCGCCGACTCGTCCATGAACAACGGCTTCTCCGACAAGCACGTGGACGAGCTGATCACCCGCACCCAGTCCCACTCGGAGCGGAGCGAGGCCGCCGCCGAGTTCCGCGACCTCCAGAAGCTGGTCGCCCAGCAGGCCCCGATGGTGCCGATCTGGCAGAAGAAGGACTACGTGATGTCCCGGGAGGACGTCACCGGAGCCCAGTACCTGTCCGACGGCACCGGCGTCTGGCGGCTGTGGGAACTCGACTGGCTGTAGCCGGCGCGTCCCCGGCGGCTACCCGCGGTGCGTCTTCGGTTCCTCGTCGGGGTACGGGTCCGAGGCCCTGCGCCGGGCCCCCGCCGTGGCCGTCTGGGCCATGCCCGGCAGGAAGTCCGCGAACAGCTCGTGCACCTCCCGCACCAGCGGCCGCAGCACCCGGAACCGGGCCAGGACGATGCCCCGCGTCGTCAGCTGGGCGCCGCGCTCGGCGAGCCGCCGCGTCTTCTCGCTGTTGGGGGAGCGGTCGAAGACCCAGTACAGGACCAGGCCCATCTGCGCGAGCCACATCAGCTCCGGCAGTACGTCGGCCAGCTCCGCCGGCACCTTCGTCTTCGCGCCCGCCAGCACCTCGCGGTGGATGCCGATCGCGGCCTTGCGCGCCGTTTCCGATTCCGGCGAGAACGGGCTGAGCGGACTCTCCGGGTCGGCGGCGTTCTTGAAGAACTGCGAGGCGAACTCGTGGTACGGGGCGGCGATGTCGAGCCAGGCCGTCAACACGCCCGCGTACCGCTTCTGCAGGTCGGTCTCGTTGTCCAGGATGGGCCGGACCGCTGCCTGGTGGGCGGCGCCGATCCGGTCGTAGAACCCCTGGACCAGGTGTTCCTTCGACTCGAAGTAGTAGTAGGCGTTGCCGACCGAGACGCCGGCCTCCTTCGCGATACCCCGCATCGTGGTCTTGTCGAAGCCGCGCTCCTGGAAGAGGCGGAGCGCGGTTTCGAGGATGAGCGTGCGGGTCTGCTCGCTCTTGGGAGCCTTCTGATCAGTCACGGTGTATGAGCCTATCGGGGGACGGGGCACTGCTCGTCACAGGCCGGTCCCTCGGCGCCCTCGGGGTGACCCTCGGTGCGTACGGCCTGCCGCCAGGCGGAGGCCGTGTGCATGGCCGCCCGGGCGAAGGGCCGGCCGGCCGGGGTGGCCAGCCAGTTCGCCTTCGGCCGGTGCTCGACCAGCGCCCAGAGGCAGACGATGAAGGCGTCGGTCCCGGTCCACACCTGCCCCGAGTCCCCGATGACGGTGATCTCCCGGAGCGTCGAGGCGTGGTCGAGCCGGGGGAAGCGCCGGTGCGCCTCCCAGGATCCGGCGGGCACCAGCGAGAGCGGGACCAGCCACCGCTGCGCGAGCAGCCAGTGCCGGATGTGTACGCAGAGCGGGCAGCCGGCGTCGTAGAGGACGGTCAGGCGCCGGACGGCGGCGGTGGCGGTCGGCACGGTTCAGGCCCCGACCGGCGCGGTCCACGCCTGCGGCGGGACGGGCGGGGTCTGCTGGCGCTCCATGATCCCCCGGCGGCGCATCCGGTTCAGCGCCCACACGTTCCCCAGGTGCATGACGCCGAGGACCAGCAGGACGACGCCGAGCTTGACCGAGAGCGCTTCGAAGAGGGCCCGGGGGGTCCCGATCTCCCCGCTCGACCGGAGGTAGAGGGTCACGAAGCCGATGTTCACGAGGTAGAAGCCGACCACCAGGAGCTGGTTGACCGCGTCCGCGAGCTTCTCGTTCCCGTGCAGGACGTCACCGATGAAGACGCGGCCGTTACGGCTGAGCGTGCGCGCCACCCAGACGGTGAGGGCGATGCTGATGAGCAGGTAGATGACGTACGTGACGACGGTGAGGTCCATTGTCCCCAGCCCCTTTGAACGTGTTCAAACTGCTGACAGGGATGACTGTAGGCCTCTTTTTGAACAAGTTCAAGCGATGTTCAGCGGGCACTGCGGAACCGGTTCGCGATCAGGGAGAGCGTGAGCATCGCGGTGATGACGCCGACGGCCAGCGTGAGGGTGCCGGCCGGGCCGCCGCCCATGGCCCAGCCGTTGCCGAGCAGCAGGGCGGTGCCGCCGCCGCGGGAGAGCAGGGCGTACCGGCGGTCGCCGGCGCGGGCGAAGTGGCGGCCCAGGACGTAGCAGGCGGCGATCAGCGAGAGGAAGGTGATCGACCCGGCGGCGAAGTGGGCGTAGCTGTGCCAGGTGAGGACGGCCGGTTGCCCGTAGGGGGTGCCGACGGGGAAGCCGTCGGCCGGGTCCATGACGAACACCCCCGCGGCGATCATGCCGATCCCGGCGACGCGTACCAGTCGCGGCACCCAGGTGCGTCCGAGTGTGCCGATCAGGGCCCGGCGCAGGCCCGTCGCTCCCACGGCGAGCAGGGCTCCGACGACCAGGAAGTCGGTGATCTGGAGCCATCCCAGGGAGCCGTTGCTCAGGGCGCTCAACGGGTGGCGGGTGATGTCGAAGCCCTCGCGGAGGGCGGCCTGGGACAGGGTGACGGCCGCCCACAGGGGGGTCGCCACGACCACACAGGTGAGCAGGGAGCGGGTGGCGGTCCGGGTGCGGGATCGGGTCGCGGGGGAGGAGGGAGCGGTGGTCATGGTGGATGCCTCTCGGGTCGGTCGTCTCCGGTTCTCGCAGACACGTCGATCCGCCGATGTGACAGGGAACGCCGACCGTTCCCTGTCACCTCTTCTCGTTCGACGTGTTGTCGCAAGCACCGCACGACCGACGAGAGGGACCCCATGCGCTACCTGATGACGACCCGGCCTTCGGACACCGCCCCCGACGAGAACCTGTACGCCGAGATGGGCCGGTTCATCGAGGAGCTGTCCGCGGCCGGCGTCCTGCTGGCGACCGGCGGCCTGGAGCCGGGCGGTGTCCTGGTGACCTCGCTCGGCGACGAGATCACCGTGACGGACGGGCCGTTCACCGAGGCCAAGGAGGCCGTGGCCGGCTTCGCCCTGATCGAGGTCCGCTCCAAGGAGGAGGCGATCGAACTGGCCCGCCGCTTCCGCAGGATCGTCGGTGACGGCGAGAGCGTCGTCCAGCAGGTCTTCGGCCCCTGACCCGGCGGCGCTGCCGCGCCCCGAGTCCGGCCCCGGCTTGCCTACGAGCCGGGGCCGGTGCTGTGATCGTGCCCGTGCCGGACACCCATCGCACGATCGACGCCGTCTGGAAACTGGAGTCCGCGAAGATCATCGCCGGGCTCACGCGGATGGTCCACGACGTCGGCCTCGCCGAGGAACTGGCCCAGGACGCGCTCGTCGCCGCGCTCGAACAGTGGCCCGTCTCCGGAATCCCCGACAACCCCGGCGCCTGGCTGACGACCACCGCCAAGCGACGGGCGGTCGACCACATCCGGCGCGACCGGCGGCTGACGCACAAGCAGGAGCAACTCGCCCACGAGCTGGAACAGCACCGGGAACCCGAACAGGACGACGTCCTACGGCTGATGCTCATCTCCTGCCACCCCGTCCTGCCGACCGAAGCCAGGACCGCGCTGACGCTCCGGCTGCTCGGCGGCCTGACGGCCGAGGAGATCGCCCGCGCCTTCCTCGTCACCGCAACCGCGATCGCCCAGCGCATCGCCGCCGCCAAGCGGACCCTGGCCGAGCGGCGCGTGCCCTTCGACCTGCCGGACGAGGCCGAGCTGACCGAACGCCTCTCGTCCGTCCTGGAGGTCATCTACCTGATCTTCAACGAGGGTTACTCGGCGACCTCGGGCGACGATCTGATGCGGCCCGGGCTCTGCCTCGAAGCCCTGCGGCTGGGCCGACTGCTGGCGGAACTCGCGCCGCAGGAGGCCGAAGCGCACGCACTCGTGGCCCTGATGGAGATCCAGGCCTCCCGCTCGGCCGCGCGCACCGGCCCGTCGGGCGAACCCGTACAGCTGCACGAGCAGAACCGCGGGCGCTGGGACCAACTGCTCATCCGCCGCGGGTTCACCGCGATGCTGCGCGCCCGGCAGGTCGGCGGTACATCGCCCGGCCCGTACCTCCTGCAGGCGGCGATAGCCGTGTGCCATGCGCAGGCCCCCACCGCCGAGGACACCGACTGGGCCCGGATAGCCGGCCTGTACGAGGCCCTGGCGCAGCTGCTGCCGACCCCGGTCGTCCAGCTCAACCGGGCCGTGTCGCTCGCGATGGCCCACGGGCCCCAGGCGGGCCTGGACCTGGTCGACTCCCTGCTCGCCGATCCCGCACTACGCGACTACCATCTCCTGCCGAGCGTCAGGGGTGACCTGCTGGCGCGCCTCGACCGGCACCACGAGGCGCGGCTGGAGTTCCACCGGGCGGCCGCCCTCACCCGGAACGCCGCCGAACGCGCCTTCCTGGAGCGGCGCGCGGACGCGCTCACCGACACGGCCCCGCCCGGTCCCACGCTCGGGCGGGCCGCCCGCGATTTCCTCGCCCGCGACGCGCTGGACGCGGCGACGGTCCGCTCCTACGGACAAACCCTGCGGCGGCTGTGCCTGACCCTCGGCGACCGGCTCCCACTGGCCTCCCTGACGGCCGACCAGGTGGCGGGCGTCTTCGCGACGGCCTGGGGCGGGGCGGCGGCCAGGACCTGGAACCGGCACCGCTCGACCGTGCGGTCCTTCGGCTCCTGGGCCCGCCTGGGCGACCTTGCGGCAGGGCTGGAGCGGCGCCCGGAGAACGGCTCCCCGGTGCCGGCGCCGGACCCCGCCCGGCTCGCCGCGCTCTGGAACGACCCGGACCTGCCGCTGCGCGAGCGCACGCTGTGGCGGCTCCTGCACGAGTCGGGGGCCGGGGTGAAGGCGGTCCTCTCACTGAACGTCGAGGACCTGGACCTGGAGGACCGCCGGGCCCCGGCCGGCCGCACCTGGGTGAGCTGGCGCTCGGGAACCGCCCGTCTCCTGCCCGCGCTGCTGGCCGGCCGGACCCGGGGACCGGTGTTCCTCTCCGACAGGCGGCCCGGACCGGGCCGCACACCCGCACCGGCCGACCTGTGCCCGCAGACGGGCCGCCGCCGCCTCTCCTACGAGCGGGCCGAGTACCTCTTCAAAGAGGCCACCCGGGCCCTGGACCCGGAGGCCGGCGGCTACACGCTGGGCCGGCTCAGGGGCCGCCCTGCGGAGCGCGCGCCTCAGATGCTCAGCGACCGCGCGTAGTTGAGCTGCGACATCACCCACTGGTAGGTGTACGCGTCCACCGCCGGGATCATCGTGGAGTGGTGGCGGCCGCCGCTGGTGACCGTGACCTGGATGTAGCCGGTGGTGGTCTTCTCCTTCATCAGCAGGAAGAGCAGGCCGAGCAGGCAGAAGAGGAAGAAGACGATCGCCAGCACGATCGCGTGCGGCGGGATCTTCTCCTCGGTGCGCGAGAAGTCCGTCGCGTTCCACATCGCGCCCCTGAGCGGCATGTTGCCCGACGGGGTGATGATCTGGTCCCCGGCGATGGTGATATCACCGAGGGAGAGACCGGCTCCGCCGACCGGGGCGGGGGCGTTGTAGGCGGGGGCCGGGATGCCGGCGCCGCCGATGGTCGGCTGGTACGCCGGGGGTGCCGGAGGCGCCGGGTAGGGCTGCGGGTAGCCGTAACTGGCCTCGCCGGGACCCCACTTGTAGTCGCCCTGGCCGGGGGTGGCGGGCGTGCCGGGCTGACCGCCCTGGCCGGAGGGGTCGCTCGTGTACGGATTCGGCTGCTGCTCGCTCATGCTGTCGATCCTTCCACAGGGACTCGCGCCCTGTACCCCCGGTCCCGCAACCCAGGTCAGAGCGCCGCGCCGACCGGAGCCGCGATGTGCCCCCGCACCAACTCGCGGTCCTTGCGCGCCGGTAGGAGGGAGTGGACGACCCGACGATCACCAGCCGGAGCCGCCGCTGACACCCCCTGGGAACGGCGAGGGCCCCGCCCCCGGACGAACCGGGGACGGGGCCCTCACACGCACGGACCGGAAGGTCAGAAGCGGCGCGTGATCAGCGCGCGCTTGACTTCCTGGATCGCCTTCGTGACCTCGATGCCACGCGGGCACGCGTCGGTGCAGTTGAAGGTCGTGCGGCAGCGCCACACGCCGTCCTTGTCGTTCAGGATCTCCAGCCGCTGCTCGCCGGCCTCGTCACGCGAGTCGAAGATGAAGCGGTGCGCGTTGACGATCGCCGCCGGGCCGAAGTACTGGCCGTCGTTCCAGAACACCGGGCACGAGGACGTGCACGCGGCGCACAGGATGCACTTGGTGGTGTCGTCGAAGCGCTCGCGGTCCTCGGCGGACTGCAGACGCTCGCGCGTCGGCTCGTTGCCCTTGGTGACCAGGAACGGCATGACGTCGCGGTACGCCTGGAAGAAGGGCTCCATGTCGACGACAAGGTCCTTCATCACCGTGAGGCCCTTGATGGCCTCGACGGTGATCGGCTTCTCCGGGTTGATGTCCTTGATCAGCGTCTTGCAGGCGAGCCTGTTCTTGCCGTTGATCCGCATCGCGTCGGAGCCGCAGATGCCGTGCGCGCACGAGCGGCGGAACGTCAGCGTGCCGTCGAGGTCCCACTTGATCTTGTGGAGACCGTCGAGCACGCGCTCCTTCGGGTCGATCTCGATCTGGAAGTCCTGCCACTGAGACTCGTCGGAGATCTCGGGGTTGAAGCGGCGGATCCGGAAGGTGACCGTGATGAAGGGCGAGGCCGCGGCCGCGGCCTCCATCTTGTCCAGGGTCGGGGTGGCCATCAGTACTTACGCTCCATCGGCTGGTAGCGGGTGACGACGACGGGCTTGTAGTCCAGCCGGACGGAGTCCTTGCCGTCGTCGCCGACCTCGCGGTACGCCATGGTGTGGCGCATGAAGTTGACGTCGTCGCGGTTCGGGTAGTCCTCGCGGTAGTGACCGCCGCGGGACTCCTTGCGCGCCAGCGCGGACACGGCCATGACCTCGGCCAGGTCGAGCAGGTTGCCCAGCTCGATGGCTTCCAGCAGGTCCGTGTTGAAGCGCTTGCCCTTGTCCTGGACGGACACGTTCTTGTAGCGCTCGCGCAGCTCCGCGATCTTCTCGACCGCGGTCTTGATGGTCTGCTCCGTACGGAACACCATCACGCACGCGTCCATCGTCTCCTGGAGCTCCAGACGCAGCTCGGCGACCCGCTCGTTGCCCGTGGAGTTGCGCAGCTGCTCGACGAGGTCGACGACCTGCTGCGCCGGGTTCTCCGGGAGCTCGACGTAGTCGTTCTCCTGGGAGTACCTGGCGGCGGCGATGCCGGAGCGCTTGCCGAAGACGTTGATGTCCAGCAGCGAGTTGGTGCCCAGGCGGTTCGCGCCGTGCACCGACACGCACGCGACCTCGCCGGCCGCGTACAGGCCCGGGACGACGGTGGTGTTGTCGCTGAGGACCTCACCCTCGACGTTGGTCGGGATGCCGCCCATGGCGTAGTGCGCGGTGGGCTGGATCGGGATCGGGTCCGTGTACGGCTCGATGCCCAGGTAGGTGCGCGCGAACTCGGTGATGTCCGGGAGCTTCGCGTCGAGCTGCTCCGGCGGCAGGTGCGTCAGGTCCAGGTACACGTGGTCACCGGCCGGACCGCAGCCGCGGCCCTCACGGATCTCGGTGTAGATGGAGCGCGAGACGACGTCACGGGACGCGAGGTCCTTCATGACCGGCGCGTACTTCTCCATGAAGCGCTCGCCGTCCTTGTTGCGGAGGATGCCGCCCTCACCGCGGGCGCCCTCCGTCAGCAGGATGCCCATGCGCCAGATGCCCGTCGGGTGGAACTGGAAGAACTCCATGTCCTCCAGCGGCAGGCCGCGGCGGTAGCAGGCCGCCTGGCCGTCACCCGTGAGGGTGTGCGCGTTGGAGGTCACCTTGAAGAACTTGCCGGTGCCGCCGGAGGCGTAGATGACGGCCTTGGCCTGGAACACGTGGATCTCGCCGGTGGCGAGCTCGTACGCGACCACACCGGCCGACTTCTTGACGCCGTCCTCCTCGACCAGGAGCTGGTCCAGGACGTAGAACTCGTTGAAGAACTCCACGCCCTCCTTGACGCAGTTCTGGTAGAGCGTCTGGAGGATCATGTGACCGGTGCGGTCCGCGGCGTAGCAGGACCGGCGGACCGGCGCCTCGCCGTGGTTGCGGGAGTGACCGCCGAAGCGGCGCTGGTCGATGGTGCCGTCCGGGGTGCGGTTGAACGGCAGGCCCATCTTCTCCAGGTCGAGGACCGCGTCGATGGCCTCCTTCGCCAGGATCTCGGCGGCGTCCTGGTCGACCAGGTAGTCACCACCCTTGACCGTGTCGAAGGTGTGCCACTCCCAGTTGTCCTCTTCCACGTTGGCCAGCGCGGCGGCCATGCCGCCCTGCGCGGCGCCCGTGTGGGAGCGGGTCGGGTAGAGCTTCGTCAGCACCGCGGTGCGGCTGCGCTTCGTCGACTCGATGGCGGCGCGCATACCCGCGCCACCCGCGCCGACGATGACGGTGTCGTACTTGTGGATCTTCATTGGTTTCGCCTCAGCCCCGTTGCCTAGCGGATGTTCGGGTCGAAGGTGAAGATCACCAGCGTGCCCAGAAGAATGGTGAACACCGTGGCGGTGTAGAGCAGGCCCTTCAGCCACAGCCGCGTGTTGGCACGCTCCGCGTAGTCGTTGATGACGGTACGCAGGCCGTTGGCGCCGTGCAGCATGGCCAGCCACAGCATCAGCAGGTCCCAGACCTGCCAGAACGGGGACGCCCAGCGGCCGGCCACGAAGGCGAAACCGATCTTGGACACGCCGCCGTCGAGCACCAGCTGGATCAGCAGGTGGCCGATGACCAGGACGACGAGCACGATGCCCGAGAGGCGCATGAAGAGCCACGCGACCATCTCGAAGTTCCCGCGGGTCGAGCGCGGGGTCTTGCCGGTCCGCTTGCGCGGGGCCTCGATGTAGGGCGCCGGGTTCTCGACGTCGTAGAGGGACACGCCCTCCACGTCACCGACGCCCTTTTCGAAAGAAGTGTCAGAAGACATACGTGTCACTTCCCGAACAGTTCAAGGTAGGCGTGGCCCAGGACGGGGTACAGGGCCCCGGCCATCAGCACGATCCAGGTGATCACGACAGTCCAGAGCATCTGCTTCTGGTAGCGCGGACCCTTGGACCAGAAGTCCACGGCGATGACACGGAGACCGTTGAGCGCGTGGAACAGGATGGCGGCGACGAGGCCGTACTCCAGCAGCGCGACGATCGGCGTCTTGTAGGTAGCCACGACATCGTCGTACGCCTCGGGGGAGACGCGGACGAGAGCGGTGTCGAGGACGTGTACGAACAGGAAGAAGAAGATGAGGACGCCGGTGACTCGATGAGCCACCCAGGACCACATTCCTTCCCGGCCGCGGTACAACGTTCCAGCCGGCACGGAAAACCCTCCGGAAGCGGGGCGGGGGCCAGCCGGCTTCTTTGTCGGTCGGGCCCGGCCGGGTACGGTCCTCCGGCCCCGGACATCGTAGCGACGCTTTGTCGGTTCCCTTGCGCGGGGGCCATCGGTGTGATCAAACAGGCACGTACGGGCTATCCCACAGGGGCGAATAGCCCGATTTCCGTGGCAGTCAGCCCATCAGGCGAGGTCAGCCGGCGTGTCAGATCCCGGAGCCGGGCCTGCGCGAGGCGGCGCAGCTCGTCCGCGGAGATCGAGCGCTCCTCGTCGACCTCGTGGCCCATCCGCCGCCGGATCGCGCCCAGCAGCTGGTCGGCCTGCTCCTCCGGCGGGTGCCCGTCGAGGCAGATCACGAAGGCGTGGCCGAACTTCCGTTCGTACTCCGCGTGGGCCGCGTCGAGGGCCAGCAGGGCGGCGTACGAAGCCCCGTGGTCCAGTTCCGCCGAGCACTCCGCGGCCAGGGCCTCGGTCAGATCGCCCTGCGAGAGGTCGTACGAGGCCTCGTCGGCGGCGGCGAGCAGGACCCCGGGATCCGGGTAGGGGCGGTGCGCCGCCACCCGGTGCGCCCAGCGCCGACTCCCGCAGCAGTGCAGCAGGACGGCCTGGGCGACCTCGGGGGACAGGGCGTTGAACCGAGCCAGCCCGAAGCCGTGAGAAGGATCGGGACTTCCCCCGGATCCGGTCCGGGAGGTGCGCCCTGGGGCCTGTGCCGGAAAGTGGCTGGACAGCAGGGGGCTCCTCGGGGCGCGGCGGGGGTGTACCGCCACGCTATCGACGCAGGGCAGGGTGTGTCGTACCGATTCGGGGATTTCACCCGGAAGTGAGCCGAAAGGATGACGTGAGCGCCACGGGCAGGCATGGTGAGGGCCCCGGGAAGGGGAGGGCGACCGAGGCCGCCACCCCCCACAGGAGAGGCCCCGGTCGCCATCCGTCACGGGCTCGTGCGACAAGCCCGTACCCCTGTCAGCGCCTCGGGTGCGTTTTGTGTCACACCTCGCTCCGCACAGGATTGGTTGCACGTTGTATCACTCGTGGACGAGAGGTGCTTGAAAGCCGTAACGTGCTGATTTGCGCCACACGTACAGGACAGTGAACGGGTTGGGGACTTTGCTGGGGGACGACGCGGAGCTGACCGCCGCGGTGCTCGCGGCACAGGACGGCGACGAGAACGCGTTCCGTGCTGTGTACCGCGCCGTGCACCCACGGCTGCTCGGGTACGTACGCACGCTCGTCGGGGACGGTGACGCGGAGGACGTGACCTCCGAGGCCTGGCTGCAGATCGCCCGCGACCTCGACTCCTTCACCGGCGACGCCGACCGCTTCCGCGGCTGGGCGGCCCGCATCGCCCGCAACCGCGCCTTGGACCACATCCGCATGCGCGGCCGGCGCCCCGCCATCGGGGGCGACGACACCGAGCTGACGAGCTGGGCCGCCGAGTGCGACACCGCGGGCGCGGCCATGGAGTCCCTCTCCACCGGCCGGACCATGGCGCTCATCGCACAGCTTCCGCAGGACCAGGCCGAGGCCGTCGTCCTACGGGTCGTGGTCGGCCTGGACGCCAAGAGCGCGGCCGAGACCCTCGGCAAGCGGCCCGGCGCCGTACGGACCGCGGCCCACCGGGGCCTGAAGAAGCTGGCCGAACTGCTCGGTCCGGAGGGCGGCTTCGAGCCCGACCCGGACACCGGCTCGGGTCCGGGCACGGCGGTCGGCCATAATGCCCGTGGCCAGGCGTGGGGCGGCGGGGGCGGGAGGGATCTCGACGCCGTACCCGCGCAGCGCGGCCGGGGCGGGGGCTTCGTAGAACAAACCGGTGTGACGGATTCACGTTGGCGGACGCAGAAGGACATGTGATGGCCGACGAGCGCAACAGGTGGCTGGACGAAGCCGCGGCGGAAGAACTGCTGCGCGGCGAACCGGTGGAACCTGTGGGGCCGGCCGCCGATCAGCGGGCCCGCCACGAGGCGGCCCGGCTGCGTGCCGCCCTGGACGCCCTGGGTGGCGTGAACGCGCCGCTGCCCGCGGGCAGGGAACTGCCCGGCGAGGCCGCGGCGGTGGCCGCCTTCCGCGCGGCCCGCGGTGGCGCACGCCCTGTCGCGGCGCCTGCCGTGGCGGCCCCGTCCGACGAACCCCTGGTCGACCTCGGCCGCATCGTTCCCGCGCCCGCCCCTCGGCGCCGCCGCGCCGTGAGCTTCGGCCTGGCCGCGGCCCTGGCCAGTGTCGCCGTGGGCGGACTGGCCGCGGCGGCGGGCGCCGGGCTGCTGGAGCGGTCCCGGCACGACAGCGCGGGACCCGGTCCGGCGATGTCCGTGAGTGCCGGCGAGGACCCGGTCCCGGGGATCGGCAGCGGAGCGCCGAGCGCCAGTCCGAAGCCGACCCCCACCCCGCAGCCGAATGGCTCGAATCCGACGTCCGCCACGGGCACGGCGCAGCCGCCCGGTACGGACGGGCGTACCGCGACACCCGGGACCGGCGCGGGCGCCGGCACCTCCTCGGGTTCCTCGGCGACGGCCGGCGCGGGCAAGGACGTCCAGGGCGGCAGCGGCGCCACGGGCGGCATCGGCGGCAAGGACATCGACCGGGACACCTTCGGCGGCGGCACCACGGGCGGCAAGGACCGCGACCGCGAAGGCGAGACCCTCCTGAAGGTCGCTGACCTCTGCGCGGAGTTCAAGGCGGGCCGGCTCGACGAGGCGCGCCGCGAGCGGCTCTCGCGCCTGGCCGACGGACTCACCCGGATCCCGGACTACTGCAAGTCGGTGCTCGACGACGGGGGCACCGGCGGCAAGCGCAGCGGCACCCAGCTGGGGGGCGAGACGCTCCGCGCGCCGACCCTGACGCCGACGCTGCCGCGGGGTTCGGTCGACCTCCGCACCGGCCGCTGACACATGTGCTGACCTGCCTGTAACACTTTTCGAAGCGGCGGCGCAGTACATATCGAGCCGACTGGTCATCGGCCGCGCATGAGCCGGGGTTCCCCCCGTACCCCTGGGCTCTGCGCACCCGGCGCGGGCGGGGCACGTTCCCCCGGCCCTGCCCGCGCCCATTACGTTCGGACCGGAAAAAGCCCCGGGGGGCCCGCCCCGGCCTTCTTGCTTGCTTGCTCGCGCCTGCCGCGGGCGCGGGCCTCAGGGGCACGGGCTCGCGGGACCGGATCGCGGTCCCGCCTCCGGCCCCGGCGGCATCACCAGTAGACGACGACCTTGTCTCCGACCTTCACCTGGTCGAACAGCGCCGACAGCTTGCCCTTGTCCCGGACGTTCACGCAGCCGTGCGAGGCCCCGTTGTAGCCGCGGGCCGCGAAGTCGGCCGAGTAGTGGACGGCCTGGCCGCCGCTGAAGAACATCGCGTACGGCATCGGCGTGTGGTAGATCGTCGACGTCCACTCCTTGGCCTTCCAGCCCACGTCGAACACGCCCTCGCGGGTCGGGGTGTTCTCGGAGCCGAAGCGCACGTCCATCGTGGAGACGACCTTGCCGTCGATCATCCAGGCGAGGGTGCGGCTCTCCTTGCTGATGCACATGACGCGGCCCTGCATGCAGCGCGGGTCCGGGGCGTCGACCTCGTTGACGGTCGACGGACGCAGCTCGTCGGCGGTGGGCTTCTTGCTGGCGCCCTCGATCTTCTTCCAGCTGGCCTCGTCGACCGAGCCGGTCGCGTTCAGGCCGTGCTTCGACTGGAAGGACTTGACCGCGGCGGTGGTCTTGGAGCCGTAGAAGCCGGTCGGAGCGACCGACATCAGCTTGAGCTGGCGCAGCCGGGCCTGGAGCTCGCGCACCTGCTCGTTCTCGTCGCCGTTGGCCATGATCGCCTTCACCGCGGGCGAAGGGGAGGTCGAGGAGGAGGGCGACGCGGAGGCGGAGGCGGACGGCGACGCAGAGGCCTCGCCGGGCTTGTCGTCGGTGGAGGGAGAGGCTTCGGGGGAGGTGCCCGCCGTGGGCGAGGACGAAGCCGAGGAAGCGGAGGCGACAGGCTCCGTCTTCTGCGGTCCGCAGGCGGTCGCGGCGAGTGCGACGGCGGTTGCCACCCCGATCGTGCGGATTATGACTCTCTGGCGCTGCATTGCAGTCCCCCCGGTTTCTACGTCGTGTATCTAGGTGATGCTCCGCGTGCGTGGACAGTTGCACTCGGCTCCGGGATGTTGCGCCATTGTGACCGGCAGTCGTCCGCAGCCTTACGAAGCGATACGCGGCTGGGGAACCCCAGCGGTGGCTCGGGGGAGGTTCTGCCGGTCCCGGGCCCGCTTGCTCCATGGAGGACTACGTCACATGGCACAGACCGAGAGCGGAATTCCCGTCGAACCCGTCTACGGGCCCGCCGACCTGACGGGATGGGACCCCGCGGCGGAACTCGGGCAACCGGGCGACTTCCCCTACACGAGGGGGATTTATCCGAACATGTACACCGGTCGGCCGTGGACGATGCGGCAGTACGCCGGCTTCGGCACGGCCGCCGAGTCCAACGCCCGCTACCGGCAGCTCATCGAGGGCGGCGGCACCGGGCTGTCCGTCGCCTTCGACCTGCCGACGCAGATGGGACACGACTCCGACGCCCCCCTCGCGCAGGGCGAGGTGGGCAAGGTCGGCGTCGCCGTCGACTCGCTCGACGACATGCGGACGCTGTTCGACGGGATCCCCCTCGACCGGGTCTCCACCTCGATGACGATCAACGCGCCCGCCGCACTGCTCCTGCTGCTCTACCAGCTGGTGGCGGAGGAACAGGGCATCTCGGGCACACAACTGACGGGGACGGTCCAGAACGACGTCCTGAAGGAGTACATCGCGCGCGGGACGTACATCTTCCCGCCCGGCCCCTCGCTCCGCCTGACGGCCGACACCTTCCGCTACTGCCGCGCCGAGGTCCCCCGGTGGAACACCATCTCCATCTCCGGCTACCACATGGCCGAAGCCGGTGCCTCGCCCGCGCAGGAGGTGGCCTTCACCCTCGCCGACGGCATCGCCTACGTCCGGACGGCCCTGGCGGCCGGGATGGTGGTCGACGAGTTCGCGCCCCGGCTCTCCTTCTTCTTCGTCGCCCGCACCACCCTGCTGGAGGAGGTCGCGAAGTTCCGCGCGGCCCGGCGCATCTGGGCCCGCGTCATGCGGGAGGAGTTCGGGGCCCGGGACCCGAAGTCGCTGATGCTGCGCTTCCACACCCAGACCGCCGGGGTCCAGCTCACCGCGCAGCAGCCGGAACTGAATCTCGTACGGGTGGCCGTGCAGGCCCTGGCCGCCGTCCTCGGCGGCACCCAGTCGCTGCACACCAACTCCTTCGACGAGGCGATCGCGCTCCCGACCGAGAAGTCCGCCCGCCTCGCCCTGCGCACCCAGCAGGTCCTCGCGTACGAGACGGACGTGCCGCACACCGTGGACCCCTTCGCAGGGTCGTACGCGGTGGAGCGGATGACGGACGACCTGGAGGCGGCGGCGCTCGCGCTGATGCGCCGGATCGAGGACCAGGGCGGGGCGGTGGCCGCGATCGAGGCCGGCTTCCAGAAGGCCGAGATCGAGCGGAACGCCTACCGCATCGCGCAGGAGACCGAGAGCGGGGAGCGGGTGGTGGTCGGGGTCAACCGCTTCACGCTGGAGCGCGAGGAACCCTACGAACCGCTGCGCGTGGACCCGGCGATCGAGGCGCGCCAGTGCGCGGCGCTGGCCCGGCTGCGGGCGGAGCGCGGCGGAGCGGCGGTGACGGCGGCGCTCGCGGCCCTGAAGGAGGCGGCGGCGGGGACGGCGAACGTGCTGTACCCGATGAAGGAGGCGCTGCGTGCCCGGGCCACGGTGGGGGAGGTGTGCGGGGCGCTGCGGGAGGTCTGGGGGACCTACGAGCCCACCGGTTCCACCTGGTGAAACACACTGGCGCGACAGGTGCAACCTTGTGGGACACTCCTGCGCATGCTGGGTGTGACAGATCTTCCGACTTATCTCGCCGGCCTGGTGCTGATCATTCTGCTGCCGGGCCCGAACTCCCTCTACGTGCTCTCCGTGGCCGCCCGCCGCGGGGTGCGCACCGGGTACAAGGCCGCCGCCGGGGTGTTCACCGGCGACGCCGTGCTCATGCTGCTGACCGCCGTGGGAGCCGGGGCGCTGCTGCGGGCGAGCCCGCTGGTGTTCACCGTGGTGAAGTTCCTCGGGGCCGGCTACCTGGCGTGGCTGGCCGTGGGGATGATGCGGGGCGCCTGGGCGCTGTGGCGTACGCGCGCGGAGCGGGCCGAGGCCGAGGCCGCCGGCCCCGCCGACCCGGCCGAGAACGAGCGGCCCTACCGGCGGGCGCTGCTGATCAGCCTCCTGAACCCGAAGGCCATCCTCTTCCTGATGTCCTTCTTCGTGCAGTTCGTGGACCCGTCCTACGCCTACCCGGCGCTGTCCTTCCTGCTCCTGGGCGGCCTGCTGCAGACCGGCAGCTTCCTGTACCTGACGATGCTGATCTTCGGCGGCACCCGCCTCTCGGCGGCCTTCCGGCGCCGCAAGCGGCTGTCGGCCGGAGCCACCTCGGCGGCGGGCGTGCTCTTCCTCGGCTTCGCGGCCAAGCTCGCCGTCAGCTGAGCGCCCGGCGCAGCCACCCCATCCGCCGTACGGCCCGGCGCACCGCCGGGCTGCGCGGCAGGAACGACAGCTGTGCCGGGATGCCGCCCGGCAGGCCGAGCGTGGTCAGCCGGCGGCGGGTGAAGTACCGCCAGGTGCGCGGGGTCAGCCGCTTGGCCAGGTAGGCCTCGGCCGCCGGCCGGCGCGCGGCCAGGATCTGCGGCTGCATGGTGAACCCGACGGCGGTGAGCAGTGCGGCCGGCTCCGCCCGGACCTGCTCCGGGGTCGGAGGCGTCCAGGTACGGACCGCCTCGGCGTCGGCGAGGTCCGGGAGCAGGGCGTCCACCAGGGCCAGCGGAACCCGGTTGCTGTTCGGGTACGGGGTCAGCGCGGCCAGCACCGCCTCGGTGCCGGTCCGGGCCACCGGGAGCCCGTACAGCGTGGCGGCGGTCAGCAGCCCGGTGGAGAAACAGCCGACCACGAGCGCGGGGCGCAGCCGCTGGTAGAGGGTCTCCGCGAGGATCGGGGCGGCGATCACCGTCAGCCGGGCGCCGAGCCTTTCGGCCTCCTCCTCGGCCCGGCGGGAGTACGCGGCCGGGGCGCCGGGGTGCGGTTTGAAGACCAGCTCCCGGTGGCCCAGGGCGTGCGCGCCCCGGACCATCGACACGTGCAGCTCCTCCTCCTCGGCCAGGGTCATCAGGTCGAGCGCGGAGAGGTACTGGCCCAGCAGGAGGGCCGCGGGCCCGGCCGGATCGGCGGCGTCGGCCGGCCCGTCGGCGGTGGCCCAGCTCGCCGGCGTGGCCTCGGCGAGCTCCGCGAGGACCTTGAGGAACGGCTCCGTCGGCACCAGCTCCACCCGTACCCCGAACTCCGTCAGCAGCAGGGGCTCCAGCCCGGGCACCAGGTCCAGGTGGAGCACCCGCCGCACCCGCATCCCGAGCTGCGGGTCGAGGCGGAAGCGGGTGGGCCCGTAGCTCATGAGCCCGTCGGCGTAGACGTCGACGGCCGCTCCCGGGAAGAGCCGGCACAGGCTCTGGGCCGGCGGGACCTGGAGGGACTCCACGATCAGCTCGATCCGGTCCTCGCCCAGGTTCCACAGCGAGCGCAGCTGCCGCTCCCACATCGGGACGTCCTCCGCGCGCGGGGCCCAGGTGCTGGGGTGCTGCGGCTCGATGACGCGGTTCCAGTCGAGGACCTCGTCGAAGCGGGAGCGCAGGGCGGCGAAGCCCGGCATGTCGGTGACCCCCGGGGTGACCTCGGCGGTGACGGCGTGGTTGCTGGTCAGCAGGATGCGCCGGCCGGCGGGCGGGAAGGAGCCCGCGTCGATGCCCGCCGCGAGCGTGGCCGCACCGTAGAGGGTGGAGGCCAGGAAGATCTGGGTGGGCATCAGACGTTCGCTCCCGACGGGGCGGCCTCGGGCGCGGGGGCGGCGGATCGGCGGCCGGTGCGCAGTCGGCGCAGCACGGTGGAGCGTTCGACGTCCATCGAGTCCAGGGCCTGGTCCAGTACGTCCTGCGGCATGCGGCCGAGCGCGGCCGTGCTCATCGTACGGAGTTTCCTGGCCACGTCCGGCTCGAACCTTTCGATGGACCCCACATGGTGGGCGATAATTGCACAATAGGTCCGGACGGCTTTCGGGAGCAGTCGATCGGATTCCCGATCGGCGATGACCTCCGCGATCACCTGATCGAATGCCCGAATGAAATCGAGCTGTCGTTCGTCCCCTACTTGCGTCAATGAGGTGGAAACCCCGCGCCGGTAGAAGACGCCGGGCAGCCCGACCGCGGCGAAGGACGCGGCCTCCCGGTGCAGCCGCCAGATCCACGGCCGGTCCTCCGCGGTCCGCAGCCCGTCGGTGAAGTGCAGCACCCCGCGGTCCAGCAGCCGCCGGTGGTACATCCCGGCCCAGGCGTACGGATAGTCCACCGAGGTGGCCCGGTCGGCGGGCAGGATCGCGGTGCGCGGCGCGGCGACCACCGACTGCGGGCCGTAGGGCACGCGCTGCACGCTCCGCGACCTACCCGTGCACCGCACATGGTCGGTCCGGACGAAGTCGCAGCTCAGGGCCTCTATGGCGGCCAGGGTCCGGGCCAGGTGGCCGGGCGCCAGCCAGTCGTCCCCGTCCAGGAACGTCAGGTACTCGCCGCGGGCCGCGTCCAGACCGGTGTTGCGCGCGGTGGCCAGGCCGCCGTTGCGCTCGTGTCTGAGGTGGACCGCTCCCGGCAGCTCGCGCGCCGCCCGTTCCAGCAGGTCGGGCGTCCCGTCCGTCGAACAGTCGTCGACGAGCAGGAACTCGAAATCCTCCCGGGCGTTGAGTTCGAGACTCTTCAGGGCGTCCGGTGCGTATGTCTGCACGTTGTAGAACGGCACGACAACAGAGAGCTTGGGCACCTGCGAGACATTAGGGCGCCGCCCGTCATTCACCGTGGCCCGGACGCGGATTCCATGTGAACGGCGCGGGGCGGGCGAGTTAACCCGTCCGCTTTCGCATTTCGTAGACGCGTTGTTAACCCGCTGTTGTGCGCTCGTTGGGCCGATCACCGAAATTGCGGAATAGCTTCTGCCGCGTGCCAGAACGCAAACGCGTCGCCGTACTCGCCGATTCCGATACGCGATGGAAATGGGGCGCACTCACCGCCCGCCGTCTCGTGCCCGACCACCAGCTCACCGGATTCCTGCTGCGCGGCCGCGCCACCCCCACCGCGCGCCAGCTCGGCGAGGTGGGGGTGCGGGCCGACCGGCTGTCCGAGGTGACCTGCGCCGAGTTCCTCGCCGAGATCGAACGCGAGCGCTACGACGTGGTCGTCCTCGCGCTCGTCGGCGGGGCCGTCCAGGCCGTCCTGCACGGGGCCCTCGCCCTGTGGCCCGCCCCGGCCGAACGCCCCGTACTCGTCACCGGCTACGTGGGCGTCGTCTACGAGAAGCTCGCCGACGGGCTGCTGCTGCGGCACGGCGCCGACCTCGTGCTCGCCAACTCCCGCCACGACGCACAGCGGTTCCGCGCCGTGTACGAGGGCGTCGGCGCGGACGCCGCCGCCGTCACCGAGACCGCGCTGCCCTTCCTCGGCGGAGCGCCGTACGAGCCGGCCGGGAGCCGGGCCCGCACGGTGGTCTTCGCCATCCAGCCCTCCGTGCCCGACAGCCGCGCGGACCGCGCCTACCTGCTGGAACGGGCGGCCGGGCACGCCCGCAAGCACCCCGACCGGGAGGTGCTGATCAAGCTGCGCAGCAAGCCCGGGGAGCACACCACGCACCTGGAGGAGCAGCCGTACCAGCGGCTCGCGGAGCGGATCCCCGGCGGACTGCCCCCCAACTGCCGCCTGGTGTACGGGAACATGGGCGAGGTACTGGACGGCGCCGACCTGCTGGTCACCGTCTCCTCCACGGCCGCCCTGGAATCCCTGCACCGGTCGATCCCGACGGCGATCCTCACCGACCTCGGCATCCGCGAGGCGCTCGGCAACCACCACTTCCTCGGCTCCGGCTGCCTGGCCTCCTGGGACCAGCTCGACTCCGGGCTCCTGCCGACCGGGGATCCGCTCTGGCTGGCGGCGCAGGGCGTCCTGCCCGCACCGGGCCCGGACCGGGGCACGGGCGGCGCCGCGGACAGGGCCACGGACGGGGCCGGCGGTGCGGACGCCTACGCCGTCGCCCGGGCCAAGGTCGCCGGCCTGCTCGCCGCGACCCGGCTGCCCCCGCCCGCCCCCTACTACACGCGCACCACCGCCCCCCGATACCTCCCCGGGATCCTCGCCCGCCACCACCTCGCACCGGACGGCACCCCACTGCCCGGCGCCGTGCGCCCGGCCACGGGGGAGTCCCGGCTGCGCCGCCGGCTGCGCGGCCATCTGCGCGAGGCCGCCCGCGGGGCCTACCGGCACGGAGTGCAGCGCGTGGCCCCGGTGATCCGCAGGCTGGGGGAGCTGTGAGGGTCCTCGCCGTCATCCCGGCCCGCGGCGGCTCCAAGGGAGTCCCGGGCAAGAACCTCTCCGAGGTCGCCGGCACCCCGCTCGTCGCCCGCGCCGTCCTGGCCTGCCGGGCCGCGCCGACCGTCACCGACGTGGTCGTCTCGACCGACTCGGCGGCGATCGCCGCCGCCGCCCGCGCCGCCGGAGCCGACGTCATCGCCCGCCCCACCGCCATCTCCGGCGACACCGCGAGCAGCGAGGCCGCCGTCCTGCACGCGCTCGCCGCGTTCGAGGAACTGCACTCCCTCGCCGTGGACGTGGTCCTCCTCGTCCAGTGCACCAGCCCCTTCCTCAGCACCTCCGACGTCGAGTCGGTCGCCGTCGCCGTCGCCTCCGGGGCGGCCGACTCGGCCCTGACCGTGGCCCCGTTCCACGGATTCCTCTGGCGGGAAGGGGGCGACGGCTCGGGAGCCGGAGTCAACCACGACAAGGCGCACCGGCCCCGCCGTCAGGACCGGCCGCAGGACCTGCTGGAGACGGGCGCCGCCTACGCCATGGACGCCGCCGGCTTCCGCGGCGCCCGGCACCGGTTCTTCGGCCGCACCCTCCCCGTCGCCACCGATCCCGCGCGGGTCCTGGAGATCGACGACCCGCACGACCTGGCCCGCGCCCGACTGCTCGCACCCCTGCTCGACCCGCGCCCCGGAGCACACCCCGCACACCCCGCACACCCCGCACACCCCGCACACCCGGCGGAGCCCGCCCCGGACCGCGACGCGCATCGTGACCCGCAGCCCACACCCCTTGCCCCCACTGCCCTCCGTACATCCCCGCACCGAAGGACGCCCCCTGCCATGACGAGCACCCCCGACTCCCGCCTGCGCACCTTCGGCTCCCGCACCGCGGGCCCCGGCCGCCCCGTCTACGTCGTCGGCGAGATCGGCATCAACCACAACGGCGACCTCGGCAACGCCTTCGCCCTCATCGACGCCGCCGCCGAAGCCGGCTGCGACGCCGTGAAGTTCCAGAAGCGCACCCCGGAGATCTGCACCCCGCGCGACCAGTGGGACATCGAACGCGACACCCCCTGGGGCCGGATGACCTACATCGACTACCGCCACAAGGTCGAGTTCGGCGAGGACGAGTACCGCGCCATCGACGACCACTGCGCCAAGCGCGGCATCGACTGGTTCGCCTCCCCGTGGGACACCGAGGCCGTCGCCTTCCTGGAGAAGTTCGACGTCCCCGCCCACAAGGTGGCCTCCGCCTCCCTCACCGACGACGAACTGCTGCGCGCCCTGCGCGCCACCGGCCGCACCGTCGTGCTGTCCACCGGCATGTCCACCCCGCAGCAGATCCGCCACGCGGTGGAGGTGCTCGGCAGCGCCAACATCCTTCTCTGCCACGCGACTTCGACCTACCCGGCGAAGGCCGAGGAGCTCAACCTGCGGGTGATCGACACCCTCCGCGAGGAGTACCCGAACGTCCCGATCGGCTACTCCGGCCACGAGACGGGCCTGCAGACCACCCTCGCCGCCGTCGCCCTCGGCGCCACCTTCGTCGAGCGCCACATCACCCTCGACCGGGCGATGTGGGGCTCCGACCAGGCCGCCTCCGTCGAGCCCGGCGGCCTCACCCGGCTGGTCCGCGACATCCGCACCATCGAGACCGCCCTCGGCGACGGCGTCAAGCGCGTCTACGAGTCCGAGCTCGGCCCCATGAAGAAGCTCCGCCGCGTCCGGGGCGAGCTGGCCGCCGTCTGACCCCAGGCGCCGGCCGCCGTCCGACCCCAGGCGCGTACGAGATCCGCCCCCCGACAAGGAGTACGTGGTGACCCCCTCCGCCCCCGCCGCCCCCTCCGCCTCCACCCTCGCGTTCGTCGAGAGTCCGGTCCAGCTCCTGAACGTGCTGGAGTGGGCGTACGCGCGCCCCGGTGCCCAGCCGCAGCTGGACGGCGTACCGCGCCAGCGGGGGCGCCGGGCCGGCGGCGCGGACCTGCCCGGGCCCGCCCCCCGGCCGGCGGGCGCCGCGTCCTCCCTGCGGATCGTCGTCCTGCCGCCCACCGACCCGATGTCCCGCGGCCAGCTGCGCCGGGTGGCCGCACTGGCGCGGGACGAGGGGCACGAGGTCCGCTGGCAGGAGGCGCGCGGCAGCCGGTTCGCGCCGCTGAAGGCGCTGGCCGCGCTGGCCCGCGACGTGCGCGCCGCGCGCACGGTCGTCGTCGGCGACCCCTTCTCGCGCTACGTCCAGCTGCTGCTCACCCTGGTGCGCGCCGAGGAGCTGGTGGTGGTCGACGACGGCACCGCCACCATGGAGTTCATGGCCCAGACCGCGCGCGGCGAACGCCTCGTACGGTGGCACCGGGTCGGCGGCGGCGGACTGCCCGGCCGGATCCGCGAGCTGGCGTACGCACCCGTCTCGGCGACCGCCCGCCGCCGCTTCACCCCGGCCGCGCACCGCGGCCACCGCGTCGAGGTGTTCAGCTCGATGCCCGTCACCGCCCACGGCGGGATGACGCTGCGGGTCAACGACTTCGCCTGGACCCGCGCCCGGTTCGGCCCGCCCCGGCTGACCAGGGGCACCGACCTGGTCGGCACCTCGCTCGTGGAGACCGGGGTGGTCGACCCGGACCGCTATCTGGACGCGGTGCGCGCCCTGACCCTGGAGCACGGTGCCACCCGCTACTTCGCCCACCGCCGCGAGTCCCCGGAGAAGCTGCGCGCGCTGAGCCGGGCGACCGGGCTGGAGATCGTACGCCCGGACCTGCCGCTGGAGCTGATCGCCCGGCGCGGTCCCGTCGGCCGGACGATCGTCAGCTTTCCGTCCACCGTCGTCCACACGCTGCCGTACGCCCTGAGCGGTACCGGTGTCACGGTGGCCGTATGCGATGTGGATCCCGCCTGGCTCACCGGGTCCGCCTCCCCCCGCGCCCGCAGCTTCCTCGCCGGGGTCACGGACACCGCCCGTGATGTGCGCAGACTGCCTGCCCAGGCGGCTCCCACGGCCTGATGAGCGCGCGAGTTTACCCCCGGGTGCATCCGGTCATGCGTCCAGAGGCCGGGTTTCTTTCCCCTAACGGCATGAACTTTTCGTGATCCCCGGCCAGTTGACCCGTCCGTGGGCCTACCCTTCAACGGGTGAACCAGTTGATGTCCCGCGAGTCCCAGACCGCCCAGCCCGCCGCGTCCGACCGGCCCGAGCTGCCCGGCAAGCTTCCGGACCACCTGCGTACCGAACTGATCGCCTTCCGCCGGGACTTGCACATGCACCCGGAGCTCGGACACCAGGAATTCCGTACCACCGCGGCGATCAAGGCCCGGTTGGAGAAAGCCGGCCTGCGACCACGGGTGCTGAAGTCCGGCACGGGCCTGATCTGTGACGTCGGCACCTGGGACGGGGGCCGGCCGATGCTGGCCCTGCGCGCGGACATCGACGCCCTGCCCATCCCGGATGCCAAGACGCACGTCCCGTACCGCTCGACCTTCCCGGACCGAGCCCACGCCTGCGGCCACGACGTCCACACCGCCGTGGTCCTCGGCGCCGGCCTGGTCCTCGCCGAGCTCGACCGCAAGGGGCTGCTGCCCCGCCCCGTGCGGCTGCTGTTCCAGCCCGCCGAGGAGGTGCT
This sequence comes from Streptomyces sp. BF23-19, assembly GCF_041106355.1. NCBI lineage: Bacteria > Bacillati > Actinomycetota > Actinomycetes > Kitasatosporales > Streptomycetaceae > Streptomyces > Streptomyces sp. BF23-19. The sequence goes on from NZ_JBGBPT010000071.1 coordinate 25,731, forward strand.
CCCGGGCGGGGCCACCGACGCCATCGATTCCGGGGTCCTGGACGGCGTCGGCCGGATCGTCGCCGTGCACTGCGACCCCCGGGTCGACGCGGGGCGCATCGGGCTGCGGGCCGGCCCCATCACCTCCGCCTGCGACCGGCTGGAGGTCACCCTCTCCGGCTCCGGCGGGCACACCGCGCGGCCGCACCTGACCACCGACCTGGTGACGGCCGCCGCCCGGGTGGCCGTCGACGCCCCGGCTCTGCTGGCCCGTCGGATGGACGCCCGCTCGGGCATGTCCGTCACCTGGGGCCGGATCGAGGCCGGGCACGCCTGCAACGTCATCCCGATGCACGCCGAGCTCTCGGGAACCGTGCGCTGCCTGGACCTGAACGCCTGGCACGAGGCACCCGACATGATCCACGCGGCGATCGACGAGATCGCGACCATGCACGGGGCCAAGTTCGAGATCAACCACGTGCGCGGGGTGCCCCCGGTGGTCAACGACCCGGTGATCACCGAGCTGCTGCGTGAGGCGATGGGGGTCCGCTGCGGAGCGGAGTCGGTCGAGGACACCGAGCAGAGCCTGGGCGGGGAGGACTTCTCCTGGTACCTGGAGCACGTGCCGGGCGCGATGGCCCGGCTGGGGGTGCGTACGCCCGGCGACAGCGCCAAGCGTGACCTGCACCGGGGCGACTTCGACGTGGACGAGTCCGCGATCGGGGTCGGCGTGGAGTTCTTCACGGCCGCCGCGATGATCGACGGGCTCCGCACGGTGGCCACGAGGTAGCCGGCGGCCGAAACTCCTTACAACAACCGCAGGTCTCCCGGCGGGCATGTCCAACCCTTGGTACGCAAGGGTTGGGCACGTAAGGAGTTACCAATCGGTCACTGTCCGGTTCACGACGATCCGATAACGACTCATGAACGGGCCTTTAACTGACATCTACGCGCGTTACGATCGCCGCGAAACCAGCGCCGGTCGTGGCGCTTCGGTCAGGTTTTGAAGGAGCCTCCCCTTGCGCCGGATCACCAGGATCGCCACCGTGGGCATCGCGTCCGCGGCGCTGGCCCTCTCGGCCACCGCCTGTGGCGGAAAGAAGTCGTCGGACGCCTCGTCCTCCCCCTCGGAGTCGGGTCAGAAGTCCGCAGCCATCGCGTACGACATCGGTGGCCGCGGCGACCAGTCGTTCAACGACGCCGCCTACGCCGGTCTGAAGAAGGCCGAAACCGACCTCAAGATCAAGACCTCTGAGGCGGAGCCCACCGACGGTGAGGGCGAGGCCGACAAGGTCCAGCGCCTGACCGAGCTGGCCCGCAAGGGCAACAACCCGGTCATCGGCGTCGGCTTCGCCTACGCCCCGGCCATCAAGAAGGTCGCGCCGAAGTTCCCGGACACCACGTTCGGCATCATCGACGACACCTCGGTGACCGGCCCGAACATCGCCAACCTCGTCTTCAACGAGGAGCAGGGCTCGTACCTGGCCGGCGTCGCCGCCGCCAAGGTCTCGAAGACCGGCACGGTCGGCTTCATCGGCGGTGTCGAGGTTCCGCTGATCAAGAAGTTCGAGGCGGGCTTCACCCAGGGCGTCAAGGACACCAACCCGAACGCCAAGGTGCTCTCCGCGTACCTCACCCAGCCGCCGAACTTCGACGGTTTCGCCAAGCCTGACCTGGGCAAGGCCGCCGCGCAGGGCCAGCTCGACGCCGGTGGCGCCGACGTGGTCTACGCCGCCGCCGGTCTGGCCGGCTCGGGCGCCATCGAGGCCGCTTCCGCCAAGGGCAAGTGGGCCATCGGTGTCGACTCCGACCAGTACAACCAGGCCGGTCTGGCGAAGTACAAGGACTCGATCCTGACCTCGGTCACCAAGGACGTCGAGGACTCGGTCTTCAACCTGATCAAGTCGGTCGAGGACGGCAAGCCGACCACCGGTGAGATCCGCTACGGCCTGGACAAGGACGGCGTCGGCCTGGCCGACTCCAACCCGAAGTACAAGGAGATGGCTGACGTCATCGCCGCGGTGGAGAAGGCCAAGGCCGACATCATCGCCAAGAAGATCAACGTCAAGACCGCGCCGTAAGGTCGCTCCTGACATGTAGTCCTGGTCTCCGGGGTCCGGGAAGCGGTCGCGATCGCTCCCGGGCCCCGAGCCACGTTCTGTGATCATTACTCTGTGACGAAGTGGCCTGCCTGGCCGCGAGTTTTCACTTCCGACAGTGCTACGCGCGTAGAAGCATCGTGGACGCGATACTTTCACTCCCCGCCCTGTCCCCCCCTGCCTTCCGCTCCTTCCGCGCCAAGGAGAGTGCGTCATCAACGCGTCCAGCCCGCCCCCCGCCGTAGAACTGCACGGCATCACAAAGCGCTTCCCCGGCGTCGTCGCCAACAAGGACATCGCGATCACCGTCCGCAAGGGCACGGTCCATGCCTTGATCGGTGAGAACGGCGCCGGCAAGTCGACCCTGATGAAGATCCTCTACGGCATGCAGAAGCCGGACGAGGGCACCATCGCCATCGACGGGGAGCAGGTCTCCTTCAACACGCCCGGCGACGCCATCGCCCGCGGCATCGGCATGGTGCACCAGCACTTCATGCTCGCCGACAACCTCACCGTCCTGGAGAACGTGGTTCTCGGCGGCGAGAAGCTGTACGGCATCGGCGCCAAGGCCCGTAAGAAGATCAAGGAGATCTCGGACGCGTACGGCCTCGGCGTGCGCCCCGACGCCCTGGTCGAGGACCTCGGTGTCGCCGACCGGCAGCGCGTGGAGATCCTCAAGGTCCTCTACCGCGGCGCGAAGATCCTCATCCTCGACGAGCCGACCGCCGTGCTCGTGCCGCAGGAGGTGGACGCACTCTTCGACAACCTGCGCGAGCTCAAGGCCGAGGGCCTGACCGTCATCTTCATCTCGCACAAGCTGGGCGAGGTGCTGAAGGTCGCCGACGACATCACCGTCATCCGGCGCGGCACCACGGTCGGCACCGCCGACCCGAAGACCGCCACCACCAAGCAGCTCGCCGAGCTGATGGTCGGCTCCGAGCTGCCGTCGCCCGAGACCCGCGAGTCCACGGTGACCACCACCCCGATGCTCCAGGTCGAGGACCTGACCGTCGCCGAGACCGGCGTCGTCATGGTCCGCCACGAGACCTCGGCGCGCATGATGCTGCCGATGGACCGCACGATCGACCCGAGCGCCGAACTGGGTCGCCTGCTGCTCGACGGGGTCAGCTTCACGATCCACAAGGGCGAGATCCTCGGCATCGCGGGCGTCGAGGGCAACGGCCAGACCGAGCTGATCGAAGCGCTCATGGGCATGATCAGCCCCGCCGCGGGCGTGATCACCCTGGACGGCACCGACATCACCAAGTCCTCGGTGCGCAAGCGTCGCGTGGGCGGCATCGGCTACATCCCCGAGGACCGTCACCGTCACGGCCTGCTGCTGGAGTCCCCGCTGTGGGAGAACCGCATCCTCGGCCACGTCACCGAGCGGCCCAACTCCAAGAGCGGCATCCTCGACCTCAAGGCGGCCCGCAAGGACACCGAGCGGATCGTGCGCGAGTACGACGTCCGCACCCCGGGCATCGAGGTCACCGCGGCGTCCCTCTCCGGCGGCAACCAGCAGAAGCTGATCGTCGGCCGCGAGATGAGCCACAACCCGAAGTTCCTCATCGCCGCCCATCCCACCCGCGGTGTGGACGTCGGCGCGCAGGCGCAGATCTGGGACGCGATCCGCGAGGCCCGCCGCGAAGGCCTGGCGGTCCTGCTGATCTCCGCGGACCTGGACGAGCTCATCGGCCTGTCCGACACCCTGCGCGTGATCTACCGCGGCCGGCTGGTCGCGGACGCCGACCCGGCGACCATCACGCCCGAGGAACTCGGCACCGCCATGACGGGCGCCGCCTCGGGGCACCTGGAAGCATCCGACAACCACTCCGCCGGTACCGACGCGGGTACCGAATCGCCGGAGGACGAGGCCCGATGAAGACATTCGACAAGGACCGGCTGATGCTCGCCATCGCCGGGCCCGCGCTCGCGCTGGTGGCCGCATTCGCGCTGACCATGATCGTGCTGGGGGCGACGGGTATCAACCCGATCGAGCCGCTGCGCATCATGGTGGAGAACGCGGGCTACGAGGACATCCAGGTCCTCATCGTCAACCAGGCCGGCACGTACTACCTGGCAGCCCTGGCCGTCGCCATCGGCTTCCGGATGAACCTCTTCAACATCGGCGTCGACGGCCAGTACCGCCTCGCCGCGATGGTCTCCGCCGTGGTCGGCACCGCCATCACGCTGCCCGGCCCGCTGCACATCCTGCTGATCGTCCTCGTCGCGATGATGACCGGTGCGTTCTGGGCCGGTATCGCGGGTGTCCTGAAGGCCAAGCGCGGGGTGAGCGAGGTCGTCTCGACGATCATGCTCAACGCCATCGCGACGAGCCTCATCGCCTGGCTGATCCTGCCGAAGAACCTCGGCGTCCAGGTGGAGGGCTCCAACGACCTCACCACCGGTGAGATCGCCCAGTCCGGCTGGTTCCCCGCCCTGTCCCTGGGCGACTCGGGCGAGATCTACGGCTTCACCTTCGTGGCCTTCGCGCTCGGCTTCGTCTACTGGTTCGTGCTCAACCGCACCCGCTTCGGCTTCGACCTGCGCGCCAGCGGCGCGAGCGAGTCCGCCGCCGCGGCCTCCGGTGTCGACTCCAAGAAGATGATCATCACTGCGATGCTCATCTCCGGTGCCGTCGCCGGTCTGTCCGGCATGCCGGTGCTGCTCGGCGAGAGCCACACGTACACCCTGGTCTTCCCCGTGGGTGTCGGCTTCACCGGCATCACCATCGCCCTGCTCGGCCGCAACAGCCCCGTGGGCATCTTCTTCGCCGCGCTCCTCATGGCCTTCATCGACAAGGCCTCCGCCGGCCTCGACACGGCCGGTTACGCGAAGGAGATCGGCACGATCATGAAGGGCCTGATCGTGATCGCGGTCGTCGTCTCGTACGAGCTCGTCCGCCGTTACGGCATCCGTCGCCAGCAGCAGAAGGTCGGCGAGGAACTCGCCTCCGGCGGCGCCATCAAGACCGACAAGGAGGTCGCGGCGTGAGCACCAGCACCGTCTCCGCGACGAGTGCCGCCCCGAAGAAGCCGGGCGGCCGCAAGAAGCTCACCCTCCCGTGGATCATGCTGATCGTCGCGGGTGCCCTCGCGCTGGTCTCCGTGGTCCGCCTGATCTCCGGGGCCAACGACCTGACCTCCGTCGGCCAGGTCTCCGGCGCCCTCTCCCTCGCCGTGCCGATCGGCCTCGCCGGCCTCGGTGGTCTGTGGGCCGAGCGCTCCGGTGTGGTCAACATCGGCCTCGAAGGCATGATGATCCTCGGCACCTGGTTCGGTGCCTGGGCCGGCTACCAGTGGGGCCCGTGGACCGGTGTGCTCGTCGGCATCGCCGGCGGGGGCGCCGG